>NZ_QUDH01000014.1:0-92671 GCF_003477445.1 Clostridium sp. AF50-3
GTTACTGTTCACGCATACGTGCCCAGTAACGGAATTTGCCGTGGCTTCGCATTTAAATACGGCAAATTCCTGCTGCCACCACGTTTTCTTACGGCACTTTCGGTTCCAAAAGTGCCTACCCGTGAACAGTAACCATTTATCCTCTCCCAGAATCATTTATCCCGTCCTCCATCGATAAGTAAAAATTCCAGGAGCCAATTTTAATACTTTTTATTATACACCATAACCAAAGAATATGTCTTGGCACATTCTCGCGTCGAACGCGGTCGCTTGCGACAACCTACATCTTCGCGCGAGTGCGCATCATTGGCACGTTAGTGCCTTTTTGCGTAATAGGGAATTCCAAGGAATTTCCTATTACACAAAAAAGCCGCTGCAAAACCTACCTCTCTAAACATAGATTCTGCAGGTTCGCAGCAGCTTTTATTTAATTCTTATTTACAATCACGCGATACGCCTTGCCGCAGCTGCCCGCTTCATGTGCAGCCACGCATTCCTCTTCCGAATCGGATTAGAACGGACGCTCAGCTGTCGGATCATCCAGGGATACGTAGAAGCTCTGGGTTCCTACCTGTACCGGATTCTCTTTGATGTTCTCCAGTTCCTCATACATATCGGAACCAAGGAAGTATTTCTTCGGCTCGTACGGTTTCTCGCCCTTTGCGATTGCATCCAGACCAGCTTTTACTTTCTCCGGAAGTGCCGGGATCTCATGGATACGTACGCCGCAGGCATTGTAGATACCATTCAGAACTGCACAGTGGCCAGATGCCTGGAATGCCTCAGAAGCACCTGAAGAACCGAACGGACCATCAGAGATAGCGCCATCGATATGAATCAGGTTGATATCATCCGGAACATCCTTGATGTAGGAAGTACCAGCGCCAAACATGTTCGCATGTTTCTTAACATCTGCGTAGTCCTCTTTCAGGGCAAAGCCGATACCATGCATGATACCGCTGTATGCCTGACCGTTAACAGCATCGATATTACCGATACGTCCAACGAAGTCAACACAGGTGAATTTCAGAACGGTAGTCTTACCGGTCTTAGTATCAACCTCAACCTCTGCCAGGTTCAGGCAGTATGTGAATGCCGGAGTCGGGTCGCCGATACCGGTATTCGGATCCAGACGGCACAGACCCGGAGTTGTGTTGGTCTCGTAACGGCCAAGATACTTGGTCTCGATGCCTTCTGCCTTCATCTCATCATAGGTACGAAGTGTACCATCTTCTTTTCTCATAGCTGCCAAAAGCTTGTTAGCTGCGATGATGGTTGCATTACCATCCATGTACAGGGAACGGCTGGCACCAGCCATACCGGTATCCGGACAGGTCTTGGTATCATTCTGAATCAGCTGGATATCTTCTGGTGTCAGATGCATTTCTTTCAGAGCTTCCAGTGTTACTACCAGAGAACCGGTTGTAGCACCCTGGCCCATTGCATGCCATGTGTCGTATTTGCGGATCTTGTTGCCCGGCATAAGCTCAAGAGCAACCTCAGCGCTGTCGCCGCCGCCCTCAGTAACGTTGAAGCCGCCCCATGCGATACCAACGCCTCTTCTCTTCTCCGGTGTGTCAGCCGCTTTCGCATCAGCCACCGCCTTCTCATAGATTGGACGCATGGTATCCATGATCTTCTCCATCGGATACTGCGGATATACATAGCTGTTGATATTCTTATCGCCTTCACGGCAGATATTCTTATAACGGAACTCGAACGGATCCATGCCCAGTTCTTCTGCCATCATATCCATCAGCGGCTCGCTGAGTGTATATGCCTGCGGAGAACCGTAGCTTCTGTAAGCAGTACCAAATGCATGGTTAACGTTCGCTACACGAACCAGACCTGCTACGTTCGGTACATTGTACGGGAAGAAGGTGAAACGTGCCGGTTTGGTCATAACGTCGTCACCGCCCCAGGAGTAAGCGCCGTGGTCCATACCGATATCAAATTCAGCAGCCAGGATCTTACCTTCATTATCACATGCCAGACGGCCATTGGAGTATGCCGGGCAGCGTTTGCCGCTGAAGTGCTGATGCTCTTCATAGGACATGGACAGGGATACCGGCTCGCCGGTAACTACGGTACAAGCTGCACACAGTGCGATATCGCCTGCGTTGGTAGACCATCCAAAGCTTGCGCCGGTCGGGTTCATGATGATACGGTATTTATCCTTCGGTACACCAAGGCAGTTACCCAGACGTCCGATCGAGGAGTATACACACTGGGATTTACACTGAATGGTCAGCAGGCCATCATCGCCCCAGTAAGACTGAAGTACACAACCCTCGATGGAAAGATGCGGCTCACGTGAGGAGGAGAAGCTTCCTTCTACTACATGCGGTGCTTTGTCGATTAAGTCTCTTACCTCTTCTGCATCTTCCAGACCTGCTCCCTTTAATACCGGCTGCTCGCAGAAGATGTTCGGAGTATCCTCATGGATACGGATAGCATCCGGCATAACTGCATCCAGATATGTCAGATACTCTGGCAACTGCTCGTATTCCATCGTAACCTTAGCGGCTGCTGCACGAGCCTGACGATGTGTATGAGCTACTACCATAGCGATAACATCACCGTAACGATAGATCTTCTCATCCTGAAGAACTTTACGGGATGGTGTCATAACAGTACTTCTCTCATGGAACTGACCCTCAGCCATGATGTTAGTTCCGCCTGCTGCGATGAGGTCTTTTGCTGTGATAACCTTAACAACGCCCGGCATCTTCTCAGCTTCCTCAGTATGGATAGCCAGAATCTTTGCATGATGGGTAACCTTCGGCTGAACGATAGCTGCATATAAAACGCCCTGCGGCATCTTAAGAGCCTGATCATCGCCGTAGTCGGTCAGACCACAAACCTTACCAAGTGCATCCTGACGAACAACCGGTTTTCCGTAGTAGTTGCCATCTTCCGGATTGTGGAACTTGATATCCTCGATGCTGCACTCGCCACGCATAACCTTAGCTGCAGCCATAACTGCATCTACAATCTGTTTGTATCCGGTACAACGGCATACGTTTCTTGTCTTCTGGAACCAGTCACGAACCTCTTCACGGGTCGGATCCGGGTTCTGCTCTAACAGAGCATATGCGGAAACGATGAAGCCTGGTACACAGAAACCACACTGTACAGCACCGCAGTTCATCCATGCAACCTGTAACGGATGCAGATGCTGCGGAGTACCGATACCCTCGATGGTGGTAATCTTGGAATACTCTTCTACCTGGCTGATTTTCTTGGTACAGGAACGGATTACCTGTCCGTTCAGAATGATGGAACATGAACCGCAGACACCGGTTCCACATCCAACCTTAACACCGGTCAGACCGATCCGGCGCAGAACATCTGACAGTTTATCGTTTTCCGGATCGCACATAAACATACGATCCACACCGTTGATGTTCAACATCATTTTTCTTAATTTCATGCTGTTTCGTCCTCCTTCTTTAAAATAAATAGAGCCCTGATGCTTCCGACTATCCTTCCGCATCATACCCAATACTTACGATTCCTTAGTCATCCGCGTTTTCCAGCATCTCTGCCAGATCCGCCAGATCCACGCCATAGTCCTCCAGAAGTTCTCTGGCCTTGCGGTAGGTATTCTCTACCACCTGGGGACACCGAAGTGCCTTGTTGGCCATGTTATCTCCTAAAATCGAATGACAATCACTTCCTCCATAGATTTCACCATAGTTTTCCTGAAACCAGTCTGCCAGTTCCGGTATCATCTCGCTGTATGCCGCTTCCGGCTCAAAGAGCGCCATCATCATCGCCGCACCGGTCAAAGCTCCGCAGGTCAGCCCGCTTCTGACTCCCAGACAGAGTGCTGCAGATGCCTTCAGAAGGCTCGGGTTCTCCTCGCCCTTAAGGGTAAGTCCCAGCGAAACAAGTGCCTGACTGCAGCAGCTTCCCGATAAAAGCAGCTGGTTCAGTTTTTTAATATCCGGCTCCATCCGCACCTCCTGTTCTTAGAAACACAAAAAGAAAAGCGGCACCGCCTCTGAAAAGACAGTACCGCTTAACGTATCCGAGTTTGTATATACATCTGCACCTATAGATATGGATACACCTATATCTATACCTATCTGTCAGCACATATATACCCTATCTATACAAGAAGCCTGACAGCTTCCCGTATCCATCGATGTAAAGCGAATCTCTCTTTCTTTTCAAATGCGGAAGGCACTTCCATTTCCAGATGTACCCATTGGCCTGACTGCATACGGTTTCCCGCTTAGCAATTTCGGCTCGAAAAACAGATTGTTTCTATTTTGGTTTTGATACCTCTATGGTACTCTGCTTTTCATCGAAAGTCAATCTCATTTTTCATAATTTTGAAATTTTTTACATCGACAGGACACTTGTTCGCCCCTTATTTTACCTCAATACGGGATTTTCAACATGCTATTTTACCCTTGTAATATCTGTTTACTTACAGAATTTCAGCATAACTTCCGTTCAAATGTTGTATTATTTGAAGATTTGTATTCTTCCTTTCTACTATTTGATCGAGTATTTTTTAAAAAAATAACGGTTCACACGCTTTCATAATTTTTCATTTTCATTTGTTTAAACGTGAATTTTGTTCACTTGGATTTCACTTATATGAAATTTATATCTTTTTGATTCATAATCAAACATGAATATCTGTTATTTATCCGCTATAAATCCTTTTTGATTCATAATCAAACATGAATATCTGTTATTTATCCGCTATAAATCCTCACATTTTTAAGTATCCTTTTTTCATTTTCTTTTTCTGTTTTAAATTTTATTCTGCAAACCATTATTTTTTATTTCAGATAACGCAAGCATATTTAAGAACAGAATTCTTGCACATACAAATTCCGCATCGAAGATGTGATTTGCATAAATTTTTTCTTATTTATAATCTGTACAAATCCTACTTTCTCCCCGCAAAATACGCCTGCAGGTTCTCCCCTACATGCTCCAGATGCCGCTCCATCTCCCGGCGCGCCAGTGCCCCGTCTCCGGCTTCAATCGCTGCCAGAAGGCTTTCGTGTTCATTTTCCCGGACTTCGTCAGAGCGGACTGCTGCCTGGTTGAAGCGCGCATAAGCGTCCTGGTCAGTCAGGATGAGCTTTAACATCCGCAGGATAGACGGGCTGCCTGAGAGATGCGCGATCTTCAGATGGAACGCCAGATCTTCCTCGCTTCCCGCCCTTCCATGGCGGATTGCATAGAGATAGTCTGCCTGCAGATCTTTTAATTTCTGAAGTTCCTTCGGCTCAATCCGCTCTGCACATGCCTCCGCCGCATATCCCTCCAGGAGTTTCCGCACCAAAAGAATATCCTCCAGCCCGCTTTCTGTCTCCATCGACGCCGCCTCGATAAGCTCATTCGCTGCCTTCATCTTCTCCCGGCGTGACCGTTCTTCTTCCAGAAAGCGTTCGCCCTGCGGCGTCAGGATTCGCCCCTTGTTCTGCACCTTAACAAGCAGCCCTGCTTTCTCCAGCTCCAGAAGCTCCCGCCCGATGCTGGCGGACGGAAGATGCAGGATCTGTGCCAGCTGGAGTGCTCCCGCCGGGGTGTTTAAGTCCTGCATGGCTGTCAGTATTTCAAAGCTGCTGTTTCGTTTTTTCCCTGCCATTTTTCCACCTCAATACTCTGTACTATTTCTATGATTGTATCATCATTTCCGATTCGTGTAAATCATCCCTTACTGTATCGTACGGAATTTTCAGTTCAGAAAATTCCCACCTGTGAACCGTTACAAGCAGGCTGCAGTTTGACAGCGAAAATGCCATAAAATAACAAAAAAAGCGAACCGCAGGGTACATTTTCTCACTCTGCGGTCCGCTTTGAATCTAAAATCATTTCAGATTTTGATCCATCTGTTTTTATTTATTACTTTTTATCTACATTGATGAACAGATAAGGAAGCCCTACGGAGTAGTACTGGATACCGCTTACATCCGGATTGGTCATAACGGCTACAGACTGTCCGTAAATCGGGAACAGAACACACTGATCTGCCAGCGTCTTCTCACAGCCAACTAAAGCTTCCCAACGAGCATCCTGGTCGAGTGCCAGATCGCCCTTCTTTGCGGACTGGATGGTTGCATCGTAGTCTGCATCGGAGAACTGGGAGTAGTTGGTGGAGCTGCCGGTTATCCACATATCCAGATCAGTCATCGGATCTGCGTAGTCCGGACCCCAGCGGGTAAGACCGATATCATATTCACCTTTCTGCATGTATTCCAGACGGGCTTTCTTCGGAAGTACCTGAAGTTCGATGGTCAGACCCGGCAGATTGTTCTGCCACTCGCTCTGCAGGAACTGTGCAACAGCCTGTGCAGAATCGGTATCTTCACACATTAAAGTGAAGGATAAGGAATCTTTGCCAAGCTCGCCAAGACCTGTCTTCCACAGCTCTTTTGCTGCCTCTACATCGTAGGTCCAGCTGTCGTATGCGCTGCCTGCTGCCTCACGGAAATCTTCGCCCCTTTCATTGGTTGCAAGGCCCTGCGGTACGAAGTAATCCATCGGTGTGGAACCATCTTTCAGAACACGGGTTGTGATCGCTTCTTTGTCATACGATTTTGCCAGTGCCTTACGGATATTTACATTGTCAAGCCCCTCTTTCTTCATGTTCGGGGTCAGATACCAGTTGTAACCGTCACTTCTGGTGGAGAATCTCGGATCATCCTCATACTGCTCTACCAGGTTACCGCTTAAGGTTACAACGTCCAGATCGCCATTTTCAAAAGAAAGGGCTGCTGTCTGGCTGTCGGTAATGATCGAGAACTCAACACCGTCCAGTTTGACATCGGATGCACCGAAGAACTGATCATTCTTTACTAATTCTACCTTCATGGCAGACGGCTCATAGGAAGATACCTTGAACGGACCATCTGCTAACAGGGTATCTGCGGAAGTTGCAAAGTTGCCGCCGCAGCTCTCTACAAATTTCTGATTTAAAGGCAGGAAGCATGCGCCGGATGCCATCAGGTAATCAAAGATAGCACACGGGGAGCTTAAAGTTACGACTAATGTCTTATCGTCCGCTGCCTCTACACCCAGTTCCTCAACCGGTTTTTCACCTGTTGTTACCTCTTCTGCATTTGCGATGCAGGCGGTTGTGATAAAGAACTGGTAATCACTTGCAGTTGCCGGATCGGCTACTCGTCTCCATGCGTAAACGAAATCGTTTGCCGTTACCGGATCGCCGTTGGACCATTTTGCGTCGTCACGGATCTTGAAGGTCAGGGTCAGACCATCCTCGGACTTCTCCTCACTCTCCGCCACGCCATAAACCGGAGCACCTGACTCATCCTTGGTCATCAGACCCATCATAAACTGGGAGATAACACCACTGGATGTGTAGTCGTTGGAAAGTGCCGGATCCAGGGAGTCTACCAGAGTGCTTGCCTGATAGCGAAGCACCTTGCCGCCCTCAGCCGAGCTGCCGCCCTCTTCGCTTCCAGATTCAGCCGCTGCTGTCTCTGTTGTCTGGGTCGAGCCGCCACAGCCTGCCAAAAGCCCAGCAAACATGGCAGAAGCCAGCGTCCACGCCATTACTTTTCTTAGCTTCATAATACTTCCTCCTTTTTTGTTTTTTTAATAAAACCAAACCATTCCCGTTTCATGCTGCATTTCCTGGTCCCGGCTGTCTATCCTCAGTTGTCTGCTGGTTCGGCTCATCTATAAAATCACCCGCTAAACAGGTCATTTTATCACATTTATTTTAGTTGATTTTGTGCCGGAATGCATCGGCTTTCTTTTAAATCTACACCCATTTTTCCAAATCCGCATCGGTTCCGCGCACAAAATGTGTGCCCTCAATCTGATGCATCGTACCTGCGCCGTAATCCAGACCGCTCGTCTTATAATCATAGTGCAGCGCAATCCGGCTTCGCTCTACCACCGGGTTCGGGTTCGGGATCGCCGAAATCAGGCTTCGGGTGTACGGATGTACCGGATGGGAGAAGATCTCCTCCGTCGTGCCCGTCTCCAGAAGGTAGCCCAGGTGGAGAACGCCGATGCGGTCGGAAATATATTTAACCATCGAGAGGTCATGGGCGATGAAGAGGTATGCAAGCCCCGTCTCGTCCTGGATGTCCTTCATCAGGTTGACAACCTGCGCCTGAATGGACATATCCAGCGCCGAGATACACTCATCGGCAATGATCAGCTTCGGGTTCATGACAAGCGCCCGGGCGATGCCGACACGCTGCCGCTGACCACCGGAAAACTGATGCGGATACCGGTTTGCATGTTCCGGTGCCAGACCTACCTTATGAAGAATATCTGCCACCATCTCCGTGCGTTCCTTTAAGGAATGGCAGCGGTGATGGATATCCAGTCCCTGTGCAATGATATCCGCTACCTTCTGGCGCGGATTTAAACATGCCATCGGATCCTGGAAAATCATCTGCATATCGCTCCGAAGCCTTGCCTCCGTCTGGCGGCTCATTTTTCCGGAAATATCCATCCCATCAAAGGTAATCTGTCCCGCCGTCGGATCGTATAGGCGGATCAGCGCCCGCCCGATCGTCGTCTTTCCCGATCCGGATTCCCCCACAAGACCATAGGTCTCGCCCGGATTGATATAAAAACTGACATCCTCAACCGCTTTTACGGTAAATTTCCGGCTGACCGGAAAGTACTGCTTGAGTCCTTTTACTTCCAGAAGGGGCTTTTTGTTTGTCTCTGTCACTGTACTCATGCGATTCCCCCCTCTTTCTTCATTCTCTCAATTCGATCCCGAAGCTCCGGCGGCATATCGACCTTCGGCGCCTTCGGATGCAGCAGCCATGTCGCGGCGCTGTGTGTCTCCGATATCTTGAACATCGGCGGCTCCAGACGACTGTCAATGTTTAACGCATATTTATTCCGCGGTGCAAACGCATCGCCCGTTACCTTGTGAAGCAGGTTTGGCGGGCTGCCCGGGATTGTGTAAAGACGTTCGTCGTCCGTTCCCAAATCTGGCATCGCGGAGAGAAGTCCCCATGTGTACGGGTGGCGCGGATCGTAGAATACATCCTCGACCGTGCCGCTCTCGACGATCTTGCCTGCATACATGACGTTGACATAATCGGCAACCTTCGCAACGACGCCCAGATCGTGCGTGATATAGATAACCGACAGCTGCCGTTTTTTCTGAATCTCCTGAATCAGCTCCAGAATCTTCGACTGAATCGTAACGTCCAGCGCCGTCGTCGGCTCGTCGCAGATTAAAAGTTCCGGATCGCACGCCAGTGCAATCGCAATGACGATTCTCTGGCGCATACCACCGGAGAGCTGGTGCGGATAGTTTTTGATTCGCTTCTCCGCGTCGGTGATGCCGACCAGCTTCATCAGCTCCAGCGCCTTCTTATATGCCTCTTCCTTCGGTGTATGGTAATGCCAGATCATGCCTTCCATGATCTGTTTCCCAACCGGCATCAGCGGGTTTAAGGAGGTCATCGGATCCTGGAAGACCATCGCGATCCGTTTTCCGTTGATATGGCGGCGGATTTCCTCTTTTTTCATCTGCAGAATTTCTCTGGTGACCCGTTCCTCCGGGTTACGGTAATATGAAAATGTGATCTGTCCGCGGTCGATTGTTCCGTTCTTTGCCAGGATTCCCATGATCGCCTTCGCAGAAACCGATTTACCGGAACCGGATTCCCCAACGATTGCAACCGTCTCGCCCCGGTTTACCGTCAGGTTGACGCCCCGGACGGCATTGACCACTCCGGCTGTCGTCTCGAAGGAAATGTCCAGATTCCGCACTCGTAAAATTTCTTCTTTTTTCTCCATGCCATTTCCTCCTACATATCCTTCATCTTCGGATCCAATGCATCACGCAGACCATCCGCCAGCATGTTAAAGCACAGCATCAGAAGTCCCATGACAATTAACGGGAACACGATCATGTACGGATGGCTTGTAAAGTTCTGATATCCACTCGAAATCAGGGAACCCAGCGAAGCCATCGGCTCCGGCACACCCAGGCCAATAAAGGCTAAGAATGCCTCGGTAAAGATCGCATGCGGGATCGAGAACATCGTCTGTGTAATCAGAGGACCAAAAATATTTGGTAAAATCTCTTTGAAAATAATGCGGAAACTCTTTGCTCCCAGCGTCCGGGAAGCAAGCACATATTCCTGCTCTTTCAGCTTTAAGACCTCCGCGCGGGCGATTCGGCTCATGCCCAGCCACCCGGAAAACATCAAGGCGAACGTGATGGACATAAGACCCGGTTTCATGACTAACAAAAGCAGGGTAACCGTAATCAGGTACGGAATACTGTTTAGTATCTCGACGATACGCTGCATGATCATATCGACTTTTCCACCAAAATATCCGGATACAAGTCCATACGTCAGACCAAACGCAAGGTCGATGAATACCGCCAGCACCGCTACATAGAGGCTGATCCGCGTTCCGCTCCAGGTTCTGGTCCAGAGGTCGCGTCCCAGCGAATCAGAACCAAACCAGTAGTAGGTATCGGTCAGATCGTTGCTCTCATAATAGTTGATTTCTTTACTTCCGGTGGATGTACGGATCGTCTCAGAACCATCTAAGATACCCATATTTTCCAGCCCCGGCACTCTCGGCGCCATGTTCTGGTTGGTAATAATCTGCTGATCGTAGGTAAACTGGTTCATGTGAGGTCCGACAAGCGCCATCACAATCAGAAACAGAATACAGACAAAGCTGAACATTGCGCCCTTATTTTTCTTAAACCGTGCAATTGCCTCTTTCCAGTAGCTCTGGCTTGCAAAGTTTGTATCGACATGTTCAAATCCGTCTTTGTGCTGGAATTCAAAATCATCGTCCAGAAATTCGATCTGGCTTAAATATTCTTCGGGTGATAACACATGCTCCCGAACGGAAGCCGCATCCCCGCCTGTCATTTTCTCATCTGTCTTTTCGTCACTCCGTTTTTTCATGCCATCACCTCTCAATCCGATTTCTTCGCCAGACGGATTCTCGGGTCGATAATTCCGTACAGGACGTCAACCACCAGCATCAGGACAATGTACATGACACTGTAGATAAATGCCAGCGAAATCGTCACGTTGTAATCGTTGGACTGAATCGCTGCAATCATTAAACTTCCGATGCCCGGAATCGAGAAGATCTTCTCGATAACCAGAGAACCAATCATCAGATCGACAACCAGCGGCGCCAGTACCGTAATGATCGGGATCAGCGCGTTTCGAAGTGCATGGCGCACCAGAAGCGGGCGTCCCGTGATTCCCTTGCTCTCCGCAAGCAGCATGTAGTCGCTGTCCAGCACCTCCAGAAGGGAGGTTCTCGTAAATCGAGCCACCGTCGCTACCGTAAACATCGACAGCGCCAGCATCGGCATGATCGACGATGCGAAGAACTTCTTGCCGTCAAACAGAAGCGGCAGCCACTGTGCCTTGTAGCCGATGAAATATGCCATAACCAATGCAAAAACATAGGACGGAAGCTGACGCCCAGAACTGAAATCACAGTACAGATGGTATCAAGCCAGCTATTTTTCTTGAGCGCTGCCAGAATACCTAAAATCAGTCCGACTACCGCACCGAAGGAAACTGCCTCCAGTCCGATTCCAAAGCTGACCGGCACACGGTTCTTTAACAGAACCGAGATGGAGGTATCCTTGGAGATAACATACGATACACCAAAATCGCCCTGCAGCAGGTTCTTCACATACGTGAAAAACTGTACGATCAACGGTTTGTCCAGTCCATATTTCTTCGACATCATCGCAATCTGATCCGCGGTCAGCTTTTCATCGTTGAACGGAGATCCCGGCATCAGCTGCAGCAGCATAAAAAGTACCAGGATGATGATCAGAAGCGTGACAAGAGAAATCATGATACGTTTTCCGATATATTTCTTCATGTCCGTACTCCCTTCTTTCTTATATAATACGTCTCTCTCCTTCTCTTATAGCCCGGATATTCTTTCAACTCCGAAGTATAAAATAAGACAAACGGTTTTATCTCTCTATTCCTGCATCCACACGCGCATATGCGTCATGCCGCGGTTACACCATGCATAGTACGGAATTGCCTGCAGGGTTACCACCTCTTCCGGTGCCGCATCTTCTGCATAAAGCGCCGGATTAACCGCCGCCTTCTTCCGGCAGCCCGTCACGCGCAGCGCCACGATGCCTCCCAGCAGATCCGCCTGATACGGAAGCGCTCAATCTTCGCCTCCCGCGGAATCTGCAGTGTCTGAAGCTCCTCTCCGTTATCCACGCCCTCAAAGGTGTAGATAATTGGTCCGCGTCTGAGTGCCACGCATCCGGCATCCGCCCGCACCATCGGGTGTGCATAGACCCGCTCCGGCTCCATCTCCATCTCGCAGGAAACAGTATCACCAGGCTGCCAGCTTCTCTGGATCATCCAGTAGCCCTTGTCTGTCTTGACTGCCCCGGGAACCGGTATGCCATTGACCTTCACCTGCATCTGATGGCACCAGCCCGGATAACGGACTGCCAAAGTAAATTCTGCTCCCGCCTTCTCCGGTTCTACCGTGTAGGTAACGGAGCCGTTCCACGGATATTTCGATGTAAGCGCTATCTTCACGCCGCCCGCTGTTTCAAAGGAAGCCGTTCCCCCGACAAACAGGTGGGAATAGATCGTATCTTCACTTGAAGACCATACATAAGAACCAAGTGAAGTCATCAGACGCGCCAGGTTCGGAGGGCAGCATGCACAGTCATACCAGCCGATCCGCTCCGGCGTGTACTCTTCCTCGCCGTATGCGTTGGTCGGCATGCCCGGATTGGCTTCAAGCTGATTGATATAAAAGAATTTCGTTCCGTCTAACTGCATGCCGCTGATGGTTCCGTTGTAAATCTCCCGCTCCAGAATATCTGCATACCGCGCGTCCGGATCCGCCTCCAGCATCTGTTTCGCGAAGAAGCAGACCCCCACCGCCGCACACGTTTCCGCGTAAGCGGTATCATTCGGCAAATCATAATCCACGGTAAATGCCTCGCCGTAATAGGTGGAACCGATTCCACCCGTTATGTACATCCGCCGGTCTACCATGTTGTCCCACATCTTCCGGCAGGCTGCCATCAGCGCCTCATCATGATTCTGCGCTGCCAGGTTTGCCGCCGCCGTCAGAAGATACATACAACGGACCGCGTGTCCTTCCACCGTATCCTGCTCACGCACCGGCTTGTGGTTCTGCATGTAGGACGGCGGCTGCTTGTCCATGTAATCGGTGCGGCTCCAGCTTCTAGCCGACGCTTCTTTATGGAAGAACTCCGGATCCCGTCCGCGCTCATCGATAAAATATGCCGCCAGCTTCCGGTATCTCTCTTCCCCGGTTGCCTGATAAAGCCGCATCAGTGCCAGCTCGATCTCCTCATGTCCCGGAATGCCGGTTACTTTGCCTGCTTCCCGTCCGAACCGCCGATCGATATGATCGCACAGCTTGCAGCAGATATCTAAAAGCTTCGTCTTTCCCGTCGCCTGATAGTACGCGACGCCTGCCTCCGTCATATGTCCGGCACAGTACATCTCATGGCAGTCCGTCAGGTTCTGCCACCTATGTTCCGGCTCCGCCGCAATGAAATAGGTATCCAGGTAGCCATCCGGCTGCTGCGCCCGCCCGATCAGGTCGATGATCGCATCGGCACGCGCCTCCAGCTCTGGATTTGCCTCGACGGTCAGTGAGTACGCCACCGCCTCCAGCCATTTCGCCAGGTCGCTGTCCTGAAATACACGCCCGTAATACGTTCCTTTCTCATCTCCCGCTGCAATGCGGAAGTTTTTAATCACATGGCTCTTTCGGATTCCGGACACCTCATCGTGAAGCACCCGTTCCTGATACGGAAGCATCGTGTGAATTACCACATTCTGTACCCGCGAAAAGAACGGGTCGTCTATCTTTACCTGTTTCAAATCAATGAAACTTGTCTCCTTTTTTATCATTCACAGAAAACCTCCTGATTTATTATTCACTTATCCGTAAGCGCCTATCAATAATCTGAAAAAGACTTCTTTTTTTGTATGTTTTCTTATAAGTATACCATTCAAATAGTGGAAAAGCGATCTAACACATTTTGCATATTATAGAAAAGAATACGCGTATTTTTATAGAACAAAATCAGCCTGATTTCATTCCTTCTTTTTCTCTGATTTTTCTTTATTCTTCATTCATCCCCTCTTATTTTCCCAAGTAGAGTGTTTTGTTTCTGCAAATATAAGAGATTTTCCAAACAGATTCTTGCTGTTTTTCTCTCTATTTGATATAATAAAATTGATATTTTAAATTTGTTTAACAACCTGACAAAGTTGTCCTGTTTTTCGTTTGCTTCTCTGCGGTTCAGACAGGATTCCTGTTACGTGGCTGTTTTTTTTAACGGGAGTACATACATCATGAATTTTATTAATTTAAACTGTCCGCCCCTTCCTTATTTTATCGTCGGAGGCGGATGTGTTTACCGCCCCGGCGATATCCATGAGCGCCGGACGATCCGAAATGTCTTTGATCTTATCTATGTTCACAGCGGAACTTTATATCTCGAACAGGATCCGTTCCGCGTTGAACTGAATGCCGGGCAGTTTTTTATCATTACCCCCGATACCCCGCACCGCGGCAGCCGCGTCTGCCAGGAAAAGACCACGACGAGCTGGGTGCATTTCTATACCAACGGCAAATACAGCCTGTCCGATGAATTTTACCCGGACAACATAACCCGGCGCGCCGCGCCGAAATTTTACTATTCGCCGCAGAATTTCATTCTCTCCCTGCCGCGCACCGGCACCGTGCCGGAAGCCAACCGGGAGAAGCTGGAAAAGTATCTGCAGCGGATGAACCTGGTTTCTTTCAGCAAATACACACAGAAAAAGAGCTTTCCATCCTCCGTGCGGACACCGTTTGAGATCCAGAATGATTTCATTGAATTTCTCCAGGTTCTCTATGCGCCGTACTGCTACAGCCGCGAGAAGGAAAGCATCGCCCGGACGCTGCGCGACTATCTGGATGCCCACTACACGGAGGAGATCTCCTTAAACGATCTGGCGCGCCAGTATTCCTACAGCCCGTCCCACTTAATCCGCAGTTTCCACCAGGCATACGGCGCCAGCCCGATGCAGTACCTGAAAAAACTACGCATCGAACACGCCTCCCAGCTTCTCCTCCACTCCGACGCGGCGATCCAGTCGGTCGGTGAGATGGTAGGACTGCGGATCCCCTCCTATTTTATCCGCGTATTTAAGCAGGAGATCGGCATCACCCCGGCGCAGTACCGGATGTTTTACGCAGAAGAGAATGGGGGGAGTGAGACGCCTTAGAGGCGATTCACCGCTGATGTTTTTTTACTATACTATTTGTTTTCGTAAGAACTGTCATGAGCGTGGCAGTTCTTTTTTTATACCCAAACCAGTGAATCGTTTCTAATGTATCTATCAGTTCCTCTACATCAGCTATTGTTTAAGCCAGTTATCCGCACATTGAAAATCCTTTATATTTAAGGTAACACTGTGTGTATACAAAGGAGGAAATTCCGAATTGAAAACTGTCACGATTAAACTTCGCATTCATAAACTTTTGGCTGAAAAGCGTCTGACGAAATACCGTTTTATCGCCATGACCGGGCTTGGCTATAAAAATGCCAGCCGAATTCTGGACAATGAAACTGAATCCATCCGCTTCAGCACCATCGCCCGCATCTGCTCCGCACTGGACTGTACGCCCGGCGATCTATTTGAAGTTCATGAGGAAGAAGATCCTTACGATGGAATGTATTAAACATTCGGAAACAAGTGATTTCATGTGCGGATCGCACGCCAAAAAAGAGCTGTCAACCGACGGTTTGCACCGGCTTTTGTGACAGCTCTTTTTGGTGATCCTATTTTTAAAAACAGAAGCGGTACCGCCTCTGAAAAGACAGTACCGCTTAACCTATCCGAATATTATATATAAGGTGTCCACCAGCAAGATACCTTACCAGTCATCCCGTCCATACTCTTCCCGCTCATCCAGGGCATCATCTACACCATCGGCATATTCTGAATCCCGGCGGTAGCGATCCCAGTCATAATCATCGCCTTCCATAACATCATCATATCCCGCATCATACGCTGCATATGGATTCTGGAGCTTCTTTTGCACCGGTGGTATTCCCCTCTGCGCAGGTGTGTTTTTACGACTCCGTTGTTTCAGTTCCCACAAGGGATCCTCTTCTATCCGTTTAAGATATTCCTCATGGCTTCTGGATTCCTCTTCTTCTTTTTTCTTCTGTAATTCTATCAGCTCAGCCCGTTCTCTTTTTTTACGTTCCTCTTCTTCCCGTTTACTTTCTTCTATCTTCTCTGCCCAGTGCTGTTCACAGTATAAGTCATCGAGGCCAGATTGTAACATCCTTCCTCCCGGCACTTATACGGATATAGCAGAACCACGAGAAGTCCACAGCCCATCGCACAGATAAGCAGCGTACAGAGAGTCTGGCGATGCTTTCCAAACCAGTTTTTCATTCCTGCTGCCAGACGGTTTTCTTTTTTCTCTGTTTCCTTCTCAGATTCAGGACTCTCTTCTTTCTTTTTCTTCCGGGACTCCATCCACCAGGTCAGTTCGGCATCCAGCAAAAACAACGGTATCAGACATGTAAAGGTGCCAACAAACAGCATCAAAGCATTGCCCGAATCTCCATGCACGCTTCTCGCATACTGGTAATGGCACTCTTCGTCATACCAACTATACAGACTCCAGGCATATGCCCCCAGAATGCCGATCAGAACTATCCATTTTATCTGCTTTTCTTTCCGCAGGATTCTCATGACGAGAAGTGCTCCTGCCATCGCAAACAGGAAACCTATCTTTAGATACACCGGTGCCGCCACCAGAGAAATCCAGGCTGTATATACCGGATAAAAGACACCAATAACCACTATCACAATCATCAGAATTCCAGACTCCATAGCTATACCCCCTATTAAGTCCATCTTACCACAAATGCGGATGCTTAGGTGGGTTATTTATGCCCCTTGAAGAAAATATCCACTTATGATAGCCTGCCCCGGATTACAAAGGCACGTATATGCTTGCTGTATCTCCCTTGTAATGCAAAAAGCTGCCGCAGATCAGAAAGTTTTTTTCCGATCTGCAGCAGCTTTTTATCTCATTCTTATTATTTTCTTCCTATTCTCTTAAGCTCCAGAATCCTCTGGTTCCGGCTTCCGCGAAACTGCAGGGTCAGATCCTTCTCCGCTTCCACGAACTCTCCGTCCACCAGCACATCCACATAGGACAGCATCTCGTCTGTCACCTCTGTATGGACCACGCCGCCGGCTGCCAGATCCCGATCCCACAGATAGCCGCTGTAGCACCAGATATCCTTCTCCGGATACGTCTCGCGCACCTTCTGAAGTAAATGTACCAGCTCCACCTGGTTTTCCGGCTCAAACGGTTCTCCGCCGAGCAGCGTAAAGCCCTGTATATATCCCGGCTCCAATGCCGCTAAAATCTCTTTCTCCGTCTCTTCTGTATATAACTGTCCATATCGGAAATCCCACGTCTCCGCATTGAAACAGCCCTTGCAGTGATGGCGGCAGCCCGACACAAACAAGCTGACGCGCACGCCAGGACCGTTGGCAATATCATACTTTTTGATGGTTCCGTAATACATATCTTCCTCCCCTAGACCAATGTACTCTCGGAGGCTTTCACCACATCCTACAGATGCAGCACCCGATCGCGGATCTCCTGGGTACGTCCCTGGTTCCAGAACTGGGTTCCGATGTAGCCGCAGGTACGGCGTGCGACAAAGAGCTTGTTCTGGTCGCGGTTGCCGCAGTTCGGGCACTCCCACACCAGCTTGCCAGCCTCATCCTCAACAATCTTGATCTCGCCGTCATAGCCACACTTCTCACAGAAATCACTCTTGGTGTTCAGCTCCGCATACATAATATTATTGTAGATAAACTGCATCACAGAGAGAACTGCCGGAATATTAGTCTGCATATTCGGCACCTCGATGTAGCTGATCGCACCGCCCGGGGAGAGCTTCTGGAACTCTGCCTCAAATTTCAGCTTACTGAACGCGTCAATCTTCTCGGATACGTGTACATGGTAGCTGTTCGTGATATAGTTCTTATCCGTAACGCCTGGAATGATACCGAAGCGCTTCTGCAGGCATTTTGCAAATTTATAAGTCGTAGACTCCATCGGCGTGCCGTATACAGAATAGCTGATGTTCTCCGCCTCTCTCCACTCTTTGCATTTATCATTCAGACGCTGCATAACTTTCAGTGCAAATGGCTTCGCCTCCGGATCGGTGTGGGATTTTCCTAACATCCGCATACACATCTCATACAGACCTGCATATCCCAGAGAAATCGTAGAATAGCCGTTGTACAGGAGTTTGTCGATCGTCTCACCCTTTTTCAGGCGGGCAAGCGCACCATTCTGCCACAGAATCGGCGCCACATCGGAGATCGTGCCGAGCAGCCTCTCATGACGGCAGCGGAGCGCACGATGGCACAGTTCCAGTCTCTCATCGAGAATCTGCCAGAAACGGTCCATATCTCCCTCCGAAGAACAAGCCACATCGACCAGGTTAATCGTGACAACACCCTGGTTGAAACGTCCATAGAATTTATGCTTGCCGTTCGGCAGCATCTGGGAATCCTCTACCGTCAGGAAAGAACGGCAGCCCATGCACGGGTAAACCTCGCCCTTCTTTAATTCTTTCATAATCTTAGCAGAAATGTAGTCCGGAACCATCCGTTTCGCGGTACATTTCGCTGCCAGCTCAGTCAGGTGCCAATATTTCGAACCTTCCGTAATATTGTCCTCATCCAGCACATAGATAAGCTTCGGGAACGCCGGTGTGATCCAGACGCCCTTTTCATTCTTGACGCCCTGCATTCTCTGCAGCATCACTTCCTCGATGATCATCGCAAGGTCATCTCTGGTCCGTCCCTCCGGAACCTCGTCCAGATACATAAATACCGTGACAAACGGAGCCTGTCCGTTACAGGTCATCAGGGTGATAAGCTGGTACTGGATCGTCTGGATGCCGCTCTTAACCTCCTCGCGCAGACGGCGTTCGGTCACGCGGTTGATGATATCCTCATCCAGTGCCTCGCCGCACTCGGTGCGCTCTGCAATCACGTTCTTGCGCAGCTTCTGACGGCTGATGTCCACAAACGGTGCCAGATGCGCCAGAGTAAAGGACTGTCCGCCATACTGGTTGCTGGCTACCTGCGCCACGATCTGGGTAGTCACGTTGCAGGCCGTAAAGAAACTGTGCGGCTTCTCGATCATCGTCTCACTGATCACAGTGCCATTCTGCAGCATATCCTCCAGATTGATCAGGTCGCAGTTGTGCTCCTTCTGTGCAAAATAGTCGGTATCATGGAAATGGATGATGCCTTCCTCATGCGCGCGGACGATCTCCTCCGGCAGCAGCACACGCTTGGATAAGTCCTTGCTGACCTCGCCCGCCATGTAGTCACGCTGGGTCGAGTTGATGACCGGGTTCTTGTTGGAGTTTTCCTGATTCACTTCTTCATTAATATGGTCCAAAAGTGCCAGGATGCCGTTATCGGTCGTGTTGGACTTGCGTTTTAACTCCCTGCGGTAGCGGTAGCGCACATATTTCTGTGCAACCTCATAACCACGCATCTCCATAATGCTGGTCTCTACCATATCCTGGATATCTTCCACATTCACCGCGTGCGGCATCTCCTGCACCTGCTCGGCGATCGTATCTGCAATCGCTTCAATCTGGTACGGGTTCATCTGGTGAATACGCTCCACATTGCCGTTCGCTTTCGTGATCGCATTTACGATCTTCGCCCGGTCAAAATGTACTTCTTCTCCATTTCGTTTGATTACATTGGTTGTTACTGTGTCTTCCATCCCTGTTCCCTCTCCTTACCCTTAAGCCCGTTTTATGACTTGTCTTCTATAATCTATAAATTGACTCGCCGGTTCCTGTTTCTGTGATTTCTCTTTCTACTTTTATGGCATACATCGAACATCCATCTGTATCCATTTCCCGTCCCCCAGCTTACTCTCATTTCCTCATTCATGAGAGCTGCGCCTTCTTCTGACAGGCTATTGTTCATGTCCGGATGCCTTCACTGACAGGATTCTTTTCCGTTCCGACTTGTCTTACGATTGGCTTTATTTTTGATTTGTATTTAGGTAATTTTTAGAATTACACACAAAATATTGAACTCGTTTTCTTTCATAACACAATATATAGTGTGTTCGTCGTGACGTATTTAAGCATACACCAATTAGATTAAAAATGGAAGAGGATTCCCCTATATTTTTTCGAATCAGAATTTTGCACAAAAATCATTTTCTCCCTTTACAAACACCCAAATCTGTGATCCCCTTTCCACGACGTTCTTTCCAGACTTATCCACCGTCCCATGTGCAAAACCCACCTCGTCATTTCTCCCATGGCTGCATCCCATATACCCTCTGCGTCTCCTTCGCCCATACCCTTATCTGTTTTAAAAATACCGAAAATAATGCTTTTTAAAATATTTTTAAAAATATTTAAAAAACTGTTGACATTTTATTCTGGATGGAGTAGAATAACACATGTCTTACGGATGAGGCATCCGCAAGAAAACAAAATAAGCGCCTTTAGCTCAGTTGGTAGAGCAGTAGACTCTTAATCTATTTGTCCAGGGTTCGAGTCCCTGAAGGCGCACTATCAAGTGCTTGTTTCGCAGACCGAGAGCTGTGGGGCAGGCACTTTGTGCGTTAGCAATGAGGCGTACAAAGAAAAAAAGAGATGGCGGATGACGCGTTGTGCTTGCACATAAGCAGCATCCGTTATCTCTTTTTTTCTTTATAGGGCGAATGCCCGACAGCGAGGAAAAGCGCCAGCTTTTTCGAGCTGCCGCACGCCGGACTCCAAAGACGCAGCTTTTACAGCGCCCGCCCAATCGCCTTCTCCACTTCCTTCTTTGAACTAGCGCCGACTTCCTTGCTGAACACTTCCCCATTCCGGAAAATAATCATCGTCGGGATCGACATGATTTTATATTCAGCCATAACCTCCGGGTTCTCATCGACATTCAGCTTTCCGATCTTCACTCTTCCCTCATACTCGCTCGCCAGCTGCCCGATCACCGGCGCCATCATCTGGCACGGACCGCACCAGTCTGCGTAAAAATCAACCAGTACCGGAATCTCCGATTTCAGTACCTCCTCCTCAAAATTCGCGGTCGTAAACTTCATCTCCATCACTCATTTCCTCCTTTCGTTCTATCCATATAGGCAGTCAACAGAAATGCCCTGTTTCTCTTTACGACGGCTTCTTTTTACCGCCTCCCAGTGCCTTTGCTGCCTCTTCCATCGATTTTTTCCATTTTAATGCCTGTTTATTCAATTCCACTTTATCGCTGGTCGCCTGAATGAGTTTCCGTGTAATCTGCTTTTTAATATCCATTCCGCTATCCAATTTTTTCATTATAACTAATATATACAGCGAAATGCCTTTGCAGCACTCTTTTCCCTACCGCACCGCCACCAGCTTGCAGATCGGCTTGCCCTGCGCCGAGAACTTTGCCTCGTACTCGGTCATGACATTGCCCTCTGCCATCTTGCTGTGGTGCAGGTCACGAGTATATTCTGTGATGCGCCAGCCCGCCTCCGGAATCGCCTCCAGGGAATAGGAAAATAAATCCTGGTTGTCTGTCTTGAACTCGACTCTTCCATCCTTCTGGAGAATCTGATCGTACACTGCCATAAATGGCGGCGAGGTCAGTCTCCGTCTCGCATGGCGGTCTTTCGGCCACGGATCCGAAAAATTCAAATAAATCCGCTCTACTTCCCCCGGTCCAAAAATCTCTGCCAGTTCTCTGGCATCCTCACATAAGAAATAGACATTGGACAGTTCCATCTGTTCTCTCTTGCGGATCGCCTTTAAAAGAACCGTCGAATATTTCTCAATACCCACAAAATTCACATCCGGGTTGCGGGACGCCTGCTCCAAAATAAACTGACCTTTTCCCATTCCCACCTCGATACGGATCGGATGGTCATTTCCAAAAATCTGCTGCCAGGTTCCCTTCTTCTCCTTCGCCTCGTGAACCACGTGCGGGTTTTCTTCTATCATCTGCTCTGCGCCCGGTATATGGCGTAATCTCATCTTCGTTCCTCCTAGTTATCTGTATAAATTAATTTTTTTCATCTATTATCTAAATGAAATATCCTATATTTTTTAGCTTTTCTCTAATATCTAATCTTAGCATTCATATGTTGTTTTCGCAAGATAAATCCTCCTATTCTCACATCTATAAAATTAACACCTATTTGATTTTTTTCCATTACATTTTGAACAAAGGACCTGTAAATTAGATACTATTGTCTTTCCGCCTTTAGAAACAGGAATAATATGATCTATATGCAAACCAACCTCATCAGGCATATATTTTCCGCATATTTGACATGTATAATTATCTCGAAGCATAATTTCCTTTCGCAATGCTTTTGTCATAAGTTTTCTTTGATTTTTACAATGATACTCATTTAAGGTACATTGAAAATCGATTTTTTGTAGCATTATATACCTGTCTATTAACGACTGATAATCGCAACTATACTCTTTATCTTGCACATTTAATTTATATGAAAATTTTTGGTAATTAACCTGTTTATATCGTGTCTGTTGACGAATAAACGTAAAACAAAACATATGCTCATCGTCAATGCATTCAAAAAACTGTTTTTGTCGCAAATCTTTAAATATTGCCCTATCTACTATTTGTTGACTACTATCCTTCCATTGCTGAACCTTTCGATAATGTGTTTCAAAAGCTCCTATTCCATTATTATTTATATATGCATCTATAAAATCTTCAATATTGGGTTTTCTTTTACCCGAAACATCAAAGCAATATTCAAAATACGGATAGCGAAATGGAGATTCCCTAACCTTAGATATTATGTAAAACACCAAACCAATCAATAATATTAAAATTAACAGCTCTCCCATAATTCCTTTCAACCTTTTCTAAATAACACTTTCTTGACAAAATCCTCAAAAAACATTCGTGTTTAAATAAATACTATATTTCTATGATACCACACAAAATACTCTTTCGTATGACTTTTATTATACTTATTTTCGCATCTTTTGCCCCTTACCCATACCATAAAGCTCCCATCCGTCCGACTTTGTGTCCTTTTCTTACGAATTTCATAACTTTTCCAATTTTTATCATTTTATAGATGAATAATTCAAGCGATTATATTATAATAATTTTAGAACAAAACCAAACATACGGTCACGAAATGACTGCCGTCTTTTCACCCGTTCGCCGGACATCCAAAAGTCAGTATCCGTCCGGGAACAGCCGCCGGCACGCCGGTTTCGGACCTGCATCATATACACAGGAGGATATGCCTATGGGAACAACAGCTAACACAGGTCAGAGCACCTGGGAACAGATCCACGGCGGGGTCCGCGAGACCGAGCGCCTGATCGGACAGAAGAATTATAACCTGGCGATGGTGAAAGCCCGCCAGACCCTTGAATACATGGTCAAATGCCTCTGCGAGCGGTATGGCATTCTGGAAACCGGTCTTCTGGAGATGATCGACGCCCTCTACAGCGCCGGAAAAATCAGCAAGACCACCTGCGAACATTACCACAAGATCCGCACGATCGGCAACAAGGCGATCCATGAGGGAGACAACAGCGCCTACAACGCCAATCAGGCGCATCACCTTCTGTCGCAGGAGGTCTACACCTTCGCAAATGACTACAATAACACAAAAAAATCCACCCGGGCTTCCCGAAGTGCAGCTCCAACCCCCGCTTCTTCCCGCCTTCGCGGGAACAGCCGACATTCCTCTGCCAGCTCTGGAAACGGAAAACCTGCCGGCACACGTTCCGGCAGCTCCGAGGGACGCCGTCCGCGCGCCTATGCAGGCGGTCCGTCTTTTGAATTTCGAAGCATTATTAAACCAGTGCTTCTGATTATTATTATCATCCTGCTGCTTTTGATCATCAAGATGATACGCCCTGCGACGGATGCCAAACCGGATTCTACTGCAGCCGTCAGCACCGAATCGCTGGCTCCAGAAACCGAGGCAGAGACCGTTGCCGCAGAATCGACCGTTTACCGGACCACCGACACAGTCAATGTCCGTCCGGAACCATCCACCGACACCGACAGGATTGGCGTTCTAGCACCAGATACCGATGTGGAATATCTCCGTGATTACGACGAAAAATGGGCAGTAATCAGCTACAACGGACAGGAAGCCTACGTTTCCAGAGACTTTATCCGGCAGGTTTCGCAGTAATCAGCCAAAAAAGGAACCATACATGCAGTGATTCTTCTCCCTGACATACATGGTTCCTTTTCATTTTCTTTGTACAATGGTTCATCACTTTCGCAATTATACTTTCCGCAATGAATCCCTGAATTTACTCAACTCAAATTTTACTTCAAATCCCGAATTTTCTCCGCCAGCGGCACAATCTCCTCCAGCGAATTTAACTCATAGTCCGCCAGACTCCGGTCAAAGGAAAAACGGTTATCGATGAGCGCCGCCACTGTCATTCCCGCGCAGTGCCCCGCCGTGATGCCGACCGTCGAATCCTCAATCACAAGGCACTCCTCCGGCTGCAGGTCCATCTGCTCCGCCGTATAGAGGTAAACCGCCGGATCCGGCTTGCTGCGCTTGAACGTACTCGCACTGATCATCCGCTCCAGACGGGACGCCACGCCATTTTCCTTTAAAATGCGCTCCACCTGCTCAATATTCGTCGCGGATGCGACCGCCAGCCGGAAGCCCTCTGCTTTCAGGCGATCCATCACATCCAGAATCTCCGGGCGGAAGATCGAGAGATAATCAATCGAATTAAAAATGTCCGTCCAGCGCCCCAGATACTCGTCATGCAGCTCCTGCCAGGTCTGACCATTGTGGATCGCCTTCTCCACAACCATCCAGCAGTCCTGCTTCGTCGTCCCCACCGTTCCGTGCAGACTCTCCAGAGTCACCTCCGGATTTTTCGTTTTTGCATATTCATACAAATAATTCAGATAAATTCCTTCACTGTCAATGATGACCCCATCCATATCAAAGATGACTGCCTTTATCATATTCGTATCCTCTCTCTTTCTGCTCCAGATTATAACATCTTCCCCCAGTATACAGGAATCCCCCGCCAGCTGACAAGCCCCTATTTCATCCTCCCGCCATTCTTTCGAAAAATTTATTACTGTTCACGCATCGTGCCCAGTAACGGAATTTGCCGTGGCTTCGCATTCAAATACGGCAAACTCCTGCTGCCACCATGTTTTCTTACGGCACTTTCGATTCCAAAAGTGCCTACCCGTAAACAGTAACAAAAATTTCACATATTTTTCCATTTCGCGCCTTTTCATGCTTCCCCGAAACTGTTATACTGGATAACGAAACGGAAACTTTAACATACAGAGCCGTTTCAAGGAAAATAGAACAAACGACCTCTTTACAAATTTATCACATAAAATGAAAGGCTGCAGCTGTACCACAACCCGACAGCCGCGAAAGGTTTTATATGACACAGAAAAAAACATATTTAAGCTGGCTTCTGGGGCTTATCTGTGCTTTCAGTCTGATGATCGTGTTTCTGATCACTTCGGTGGAAGCCGTCGCCTACTGGACGCCGCATTATTATGAAAATGAATACACCCGCTACCAGGTTGCCGATGATGTCCATATGGAGATGGACGACCTGCTTTACGTGACGGACGAGATGATGGCGTATCTGCGCGGCAGCCGCGACGATCTGAACATTGACACCGTCGTAGACGGGACGCCGCGCGAATTTTTCAACGCCAGGGAGAAGGCGCACATGGCGGATGTCCGTAACCTCTTTCTCGGAGGACTGGCGCTGCGCCGCCTCTGCCTGTTTCTGGCAGCGGCATCGGTTGCACTGCTGGCACTTTTCAAGGTTCCGTTAAAACACCTGCTGCCACGGATGCTCTGCGCCGGGACGGTTTTATTTCTGGGCGTGACCGCCCTGCTTGCCGGGATCATTTCCACTGATTTTACGAAATATTTTATTATTTTCCACAAAATCTTCTTTACCAATGATCTCTGGCAGCTCGATCCGCGGACCGATCTTCTGATCAACATCGTGCCGGAACCATTTTTCATGGACACCGCCGCCCGGATCGGCATCACCTTCTGCCTGATGACCGGCGCCCTGTTTCTTCTCTGCCTTGCATGTATCCTGCGGGAACACCGCAGGGGCAAATCAGGGGCAGAAAATTCCGGAAATTCCGGAGGCGTCAGCTCTCCAGGTAGTTCCAGCCACCCGGCTGCTCCGGATTTGAAGACGAAAATAGCTGGCAGCACAGGCAGCAAGTTGTCCTTGTTTTTAATTGGTACACTTTTGCTGTCCCTGCTCGCCGCCCCGATGCAGGCGCTTGCCTCCACTGAATGGCCGTCGGACATTTCGATTGACTCCGATGCCGGGATCGTCATGGACGCCAACACCGGAGTCGTTTTATATGGAAAAAACATCCACGAAACCTACTCTCCTGCCAGTATCACGAAGGTTCTGACCTCCCTCATCGTTCTGGAGCACTGTTCCCTCGATGAGACAGTCACCTTTTCCGAGAGCGCGGTCTACAACGTGGAATCCAACAGCAGCAGCGCCGGATACGATACAGGCGATACTGCCAGCGTCAAGGACTGCCTCTACGCCCTGCTTTTAAAATCAGCCAATGAGGCTGCCAACTCACTCGCCGAGCACGTAGCTGGCTCCGCTGATGCATTTGCTGTTTTGATGAATGAAAAAGCCGCCGAGCTTGGGTGCCAGGATTCGCATTTTGCAAATCCGAGCGGTCTGAATAACGAGGAACACTATGTCAGCGCCTACGACATGGCGCTCATCACGCGGGCGGCATTTGAAAATCCTACGTTTGCCAAGATCGTCGAGACAACCTACTATAAACTGCCGCCGAACCAGAAAAATCCCGAGGGACAGGGCATCTCCCCGGGCAATAAGCTGGTCAAAAAGAACTGGCCGCAGTACTACCGTCCGGACGTCCTCGGCGGCAAAACCGGTTATACCTCCATCGCCCTAAACACACTGGTCAATGGTGCCAGACAGGGCGATACGACACTGATTACCGTCATCCTGCACAGCAACAACACGCAGTATGAGGATACCAGCCGGCTGCTCGACTTTGGATTTAACAATTTCCAGTCGGTCAAAATTGCAGATTATGATCAAACTTTTTCAAATATCGGAAAAGATTTGAAAATTGCAGATGTGTCTACCGCCGGAGGCGAATCCCTGTCCATCGACCCAGATAGCCGCGTGGTACTTCCAAAAACAGCGGATTTCTCGGAAACAACGACCTCCTTCGACTATGAGATCCCGGCTGGCGCACCGGACGGCACGATCGCCTGTGTCACTTATTCGCTCGGCGATCACAAGGTTGGCCAGGCATATCTGACCCTCACCGACAGCAGCCAGACAGCGGCAGATATTCCTGAAAAGCTCGTATCCCAGGCGGCAACAGCTACCGCGCAGGACAGCTCCGACACTGCCCTCTCAAACGGCTCCTCGGAGGCCTTGCCGCTCTCCAATCCGCCCGAATCGGCTGCTAATCAGGAAAATAGTTCCACCGGTAAATCCTTTGGACAGCTGTTTCATATTTCCGTCCGCGTTCCACCGGCATTCATCGCCGCACTGACCGCCATTCTTGTCGTGATCGGCGCGGTCACCGCCGGCATCCGTTTTCTCCAGATGCAGCGCCGCCAGGAGGAGGACGCCCTCGCAGAACGCCGCAGACGGCGCGCGGAACGTCTGCGCGACAGCGGAATGTCCGAAGCAGATTTCGACCTGATGATGCAGGACCGCCGAACGGCGCTGGCGAAAAAAAGGAAGAAACGATCGCATAAAATCCCATAACTGACACAAAAAGAGTTACCAGATGTGGAAATTCTCTTCTTTTACCTTACTCTAAACAGGCAGGAGAAACATTTCCATATCCAGTAACTCTTTTCTATGAATTTTTTCTTTTCTCTAATTTCTATTTCATACGCTCCATCCGCTCGGCTGCCTTCACCCTACTCGGCTGCTTCTGCCGCCTTTCCAGACTTCTTCGCCTTGTTGCGTTCCGCGCGCTTCTTCTTCGTTTCCTCCTTCTTCTGCTCCACGTAGGCCGCTCCCTCTTCACCGACCAGCTTCGTCGTCTTAACAGCAAAGAACGAGCCGTCCTCCGACTTCTTCATCCGGATCTTTCCCTTCATATAACCGTGCTCCGGGCAGACCGCCAGACAGAAGTAAAATTTCTGGTTTGAGGAAAACCAGCGGATCTTTTTCCGCAAGGTCCGGCGGCATTTGTAACAAACCATCTCCGCCACACGCCGTTCCTCCAAAATCTCTTCCTTCGTCTCATGCTCACGCGACACAAATTTCGCATATTCTGGAAATTCCAGGTAGATCTCTTCCTCCTCCGTCAGCGGCGGCTGGTAATAATCCACTGAAACATACTCCATCATGCTGTAAAAGTCCATCTCACTCATGACACGCCCCGTGTAGTACGCATCATCCAGCGCCCGGTGGAACGGGCGGTCTTCCGTGAGGTGCAATTCCTCTACCACGGTATCTAACGACTCCTTTTGCTTGGTGCCGTGGATCAGAGCATAGATTTTCTGCAAATCATAATAGAGAAGCGGCGATGGAAACTGCAGCTCCATCCCGTGATATACCATATTCCGCTGCAATTCGGTCAGATCCATCGAGCCCCACGTACAGAACCGGTAATCATCCCCGCACCATTCTAAAAATTCGGTCATCGCACGCACAAAATCCTCGCCTTCTGTGTCAAGCTGCTCGATCGACATATGCGTCACTTCTGATATCTTATAATGCATCTGCCGGTACACCCGCGGGCGGATCAGACGGCGAAATTCCGAAATGATTTGAAGATTTTTATTTAATTTTACCGCGCCTATCTCAATAATCTCAAATGGAAGCCGGTTCATCGAGCCTTCCTTGCCCGCCGGACTCTGGTTCCATTCCAGATCCAATACTATAAACTGTCCCATAATTCTCGTCTCTTTGTAACGGTTCCGTTTTCTCCGCGTTACCTCTTACTTTTCTTTCTTCACGTTGTCACTGTCCATAACTTTACCACAAATCTGTGTATAAGTCCATATTAGGTTACCGGGCACACATGCGGGGACAGTAATATTTTTGTTACTATACACGGGTAGGCACTTTTGGAACCGAAAGTGCCGTAAGAAAACGTGGTGGTAGCAGGAATTTGCCGTATTTAAATGCGAAGCCACGGCAAATTCCGTTACTGGACACGTATGCGTGTACAGTAACATATTTTTTACATAGAACCACTGGCAGAGTGCCTCCATCTTTGCTATACTTCATGATAGAACGAAGAAGCATTTCTTTTATCAGAATGCTTTCTTCTAAGCTTTATTATGCACCTTGGGAGGGGCTGCTTATGGATTTAATACAACAATTTATCGATACATACAAGATGAAATGGACATTCTACGACGCAGCCGGGCGCTCGCGGCAGAGAAACTCCAGCTCGCCCTGCAAAATGCCGGTATCCGGGCGATCGTGACCTCTCGCGCCAAGAATCCCGCCAGACTCCGCACAAAAGTGCAGCGGCGCAATTCCAGACGTGAAGAACCATACCAGACACTCGAGGAAATCTACGACGACATTGCCGATCTGTCCGGTGTACGCGTCTCCCTGTATTTCCCCGGTGACCGCGGCAAAGTAGATGCGATCATCTCGGAGCTTTTCAACATCCTGGAATTTAAACAGTTCCCGGAACAGTCGAAACCCCCGACTTACCACAAACGGTTTTCTGGCTATTGGGCGAACCATTACCGCGCGCGGATGCGCGATGAAATTTTGAATGAATCACAGAAAAAATACGGATCGGCGCGCATCGAGATCCAGGTGGCGTCCCTGATCATGCACGCCTGGTCCGAGGTTGAACATGATCTGATTTACAAGCCAATGCAGGGAACTTTATCCGAGGAAGAGCTGTCGATCTTAGATGAGTTAAATGGTCTGGTCCTTGCCGGCGAGATCGCGCTGGAACGCCTACAGGCAGCCGGAAATGAGCGGCTCCGCAGCCGCAATGCCGCGTTTGGAAGCCAGTACGAGCTGGCGTCCTATCTCTATAATTTCCTGAGCAGCCATCTCAAAACCGAGGACATCGAGCTTCGAATGGGAAATATTGCCCTGCTCTACCGGCTTTTGCAGCGTTTACAGCTCACTGGTCTCAAAGATATTACCCCGATTCTGCGGTCTGTCAAATTTGAAAAGGATCGGCGCACCATTTCCCAGCAGATCATCGATCAGATTATCTCCGGCAATGAAAAGCGCTACCAGTGCTATCAGGAGCTGCGGACGGAACCGGAGACCGCCTCACCGGAAACCCTGCAGGCAGTCAACCAGTTCCTCGAGGAGTGGGTACCATTAGAGCGCCTGCTCAACAAAACTGCACGGCGCACCTCGACGCGTTCCCGCGGTGCCTTCAATATCAATACACTCAAGCGGATGGATCTCTTTGACAAAGAAATGATCAACCAGATTGTCCAGCTCCGCAAGCTGCGGAATGTCCTGATCCACGACATCGAGCTGCCGGACCAGGCACAGATTCTCCGCTGTACGGAGGAAGCGAAAGCACTTCTGGCACAGCTGACCGGACAGCATGACGCAATGGCAGACGGAGAAAACGGTGAGAAAAACAGCCACGCAGAAAACACATAGGACACAAACGCGCCATTCACCAAAAATGCAAAACACCAGATAACAAAAAAACACAACGATAAAAGCCATCCAGTTTTTAGCCGGATGGCTTCTTTACTTTACATATTTGATTCTTTTCAGAACCGCTTCCAACATCGAAACACGATGTTTTACATTCTAATTTTGCATTCTAAATTCAGAAGCTTCTTAAATTAGAAATCAACCTCTGTATCATAGAAGCAGCAGGTCAGAAGTTTCGCCATCTGCTCCGGATTGATCGAACGCGGGTTGGAACCGGTACATGCATCGCCAACTGCCAGCTCTGCTACGGTTGCCAGTTTGTCATTGAATTCTTTCTCGTCAATGATTCCGCCCTCATAGAGCTTAATGCTCGGAGCGATATTTAACTGCTTGTTCATCTCTTTGATCTCGGCGATCAGAGCGTCAACCAGAGCCTCGTCGCTGTCTCCCTGTAAACCGATGAACTTCGCGATATCTGCATAACGGGAAGCTGCCTCTGGTTCCTTGGAGTTAAATTTAATAACCTTCGGAAGATACATCGCATTTGCTGCACCGTGAACGATATGTCCGCCGGAGTAAGCTGCACCTGTCTTGTGTGCCATGGAATGGACGATACCAAGCAGTGCATTGGAGAATGCCATACCTGCCAGGCATTGTGCGTTGTGCATACGTGCTCTCGCTTCTTTGTCGCCATTGTAAGATTTAACCAGATAGGTATGAATCATCTTGATTGCGTGAAGTGCCAGCGGATCGGTGTAATCACAATGAAGTGTGGATACATACGCCTCGATCGCATGGGTCATCGCATCCATACCGGTGTTTGCGGTCAGCTTCTGCGGCATGGTCTCAGCCAGCTCCGGATCCACGATCGCTACATCTGGTGTGATATTGAAATCTGCTAACGGATATTTGATACCCTTATGATAATCGGTAATAACGCTGAATGCCGTAACCTCAGTTGCTGTACCAGAAGTAGACGGAATCGCGCAGAATTTTGCTTTTGTACGCAGTGTCGGGAAATTGAACGGAGTGATCAGATCCTCAAACTTGGTATCTGGATACTCGTAGAATGCCCACATCGCTTTCGCTGCATCAATTGGAGAACCACCGCCGATCGCTACGATCCAGTCCGGACCAAATTCCTGCATAAGCTTTGCGCCCTTCATAACGGTCTCAACGCTCGGATCTGGCTCTACTCCCTCAAACAGAGCCACTTCCATGCCAGCTTCTTTCAGATAATCTTCTACTTTCTGAAGGAAACCGAAGCGTTTCATGGAACCACCGCCAACGACAACGACTGCCTTTTTGCCTTTCAGATTTTTCAATTCCGCTAAAGATCCTTCTCCATGATAGAGATCCCTCGGTAATGTAAATCTAGCCATATTGATACTACCTCCTGTTAATTTTTTAACCACCCTATGTCCAGATTATAGCACGCATTCTGGTGGATTTCAACTGTTTTAACTATTCACTTTTGATATATTTGTGTATTTTTCAAAAATTTTACATTTTATTACTTTGATTTCCATAGAACTGCGTTCTTCGCTTGTCAATCATCCAACAAACTGCTTCTTTTCTCCATTTTGAACCGTTCCTTTTCTGTCTGCATAATACCCCTGTGCCTTTGCCTCTATCATAAAGAATTCCTGCTGCCACCATGTTTTCTTACGGCACCTTCGGTTCCAAAAGTGCCTACCCGTAAACAGTAACGGAATTTCTCCACACCTATTTCCATGCAAAATCTTATCTTGACATCCCTGTTTTTCCGTACTATAACAAGGGCAAGCATAAGCCGCCTGTGCGCTTATGCCCGTTTCATAGCACCTTACAGATTATATCTGTACAAGACTGACACGGAGGACATTATAATATGAAACAGAACTCACGAATCCAACTGGAAAACACCTTGATCGGCGCACTTGGCGTTCTTTCCCTTGTACTTTTTATTCTCAGCTTCCTGCCAGGGCTGGGACTGGCAAACCGCGTCGGTATCCTTCTGGAAATGGGTCACATGGTACAGCGTGCTTTTTCTGTCGTGCTCTTCATCCTGACCTTCCAGCTTTGGAAACGGAAGCGCGCCGCCTGGAACATTGCTGTTATCCTGCTGTTTTTAAGCTTTTTACGCGGGCTGACAGCACTTTCTTCGCCTTTGTATCTTCCGTTCCACCTGGCAGAAGCCGTATTATTTCTGCTTCTCCTGTGTTTTCGGAAGGACTTCTGCTGCCCGTCTGACCGGCGCAGCCTCGGACGCTCTCTCCTGTTTCTGCTGCTGGCACTGGCAGGCATCATCGTCAATGCCGGTATCAGCTATCATTTTTCGGTAAAACCGCTGGGAGAAACCTCTCTTGACTCGCTGATGGATAGTCTCATTCAGGGAACTGCCATGATTTTCGGCATGGGAAATCCGAGCAATGTTTCACGTGAAACACATGTAGTCGAACTGGTTACATTCTGGTTCAGCTGGGGCTGCATCCTCGCCTCCATTCTGTATGCGGTCCGCCCATGGCTGCTGCATCCAGTCAGCCATGCTTCGGATTTGATGCATGCCCGCACCCTCGTCAACCTGTACAGCCAGAATCCCAGCGCCTACCTGACGCTGGAGGATGACAAACTCCTATATTTCGGTCAGAAGGTAGACGGCGTCATCCCCTACGGAGTCGTCGGCAGCACCATCGTCATCAACGGCGATCCCATCTGCGCGGACAGCGATTTTCCGGTTCTCCTGGCAGAATTTAAAGAATTTTGCCAGCGCAGCGCTCACAACTTGTTTTTTATCAGCGTCACTGACCATTTTCTGGAAGAATATAAAAAGCAGGGCTTTGGATGGGTCAAAAACGGGGAGGAAGCCCGTTTCCACCTTGCGGACTATGAGATCTCTGGCAAGAAGGGTGCCAAGATGCGGATGAACATCAACCACGCCCGGAAAGCCGGGGTCGTCGTCCATGAATACTGCCCGCTGAAACAGCGGAATGCACAGATTGAGACCGATCTGAACCGCATCACGAACGAATGGCTGCAGCAGAAAAAGAGTTCGATGCTGACTTTCGTTATGGGAACTGTCGGGCTGGAAAATCCGATGGACAAGCGATATTTCTACGCCACCGACGCCGACGGAAAAATCGTGGCATTCATCGTGTTTGTCCCATTTCTCGGCAAAAGAGGCTACATGGCGGATGTCACCCGCCACGGAACCGGTGCACCGAGCGGCGTGATGGAGACTATCCTTTACGACGCGTTTCAGGTTTTCAAAGACGAGGGCATTGAGTACGGCAGCCTCGGTGTTGCCCCGCTCGCTGGTCTGGAAAATGACAGCTCTAACCCGGTCGAAAAGCTGCTCTGCTTCGCTTACGACCACCTGAATGACTGTTATGGATTCCGCGACCTCTACCGTGCCAAGGAAAAATACAGCCCGACCGAATGGGTTCCGTCCTACTATATTTACCTGCCGAAGATTCCAACACCAGACATGTTTTATGCCCTTGTGACGATTCAGAATCCGCATCAGATCCGCGAGGCAGCGGAGGATCTGGTAAAAGGATGGGCGCAGCGACTGAGAAACAAGAGGACTTCCCCGACACATCAGAGTAAACCATCTCGCCAGGTAAGTTGGGCTGCTTCTTCCAGAACGAAGCAGCCCGACACAAGAAAGCAGACAGATGCAGATAAAAAGGCAGACTAAACTCAGCTTTTATCATGCTGGATGCAGTAAAGTTCATTTTTTTACCAGAAAAGAGGCGCTCTTACGATGAAACATTCCGGCTATCTCACCACCTCCGGCGCAGAAATCTACTATGAACAGTACGGCAGCGGCACACCGCTCCTTATCCTGCATGGAAACAGCCAGTCCCTTGCCGTCTTTTACCCATTTCTGCGCACGTTTCTGCCCGATTTTCAGGTGATTCTGATGGACAGCCGGGGACATGGGCGTTCCCGGCTGTCTGTCCACACAGCGCTCCACGGGTTCTCTACAGAGGATATGGCAGACGACGTTATCGCCCTGCTTAACCACTTACATCTTTCCTCCGTCCACCTGCTGGGATTCAGCGATGGTGCCAATATCGGGCTAGAGATTGCATGCAAATACCCGGAGCGGCTGAAAAAGCTCATCTGTATCAGCGCCAACGCCTCACCGGACGGGCTGCTCACGCCGCTGCACCTTGCCGCCCAAATGCTGCACAGCATTTTAAATCTCCTGGGGAATCTCCTGCTGCCTGTTTTAAAATGCAGCTTCTCTTCTGCCTCTGCATCCTCCGGGTCCTCTGTGGTCTCTGCACTGTCCACCCCGAAAGTTTCCCTGCCATTTCAGAAGAATTTCTCTGTTTCCGCCACATCCGCAGTTTGTGCCGACAAAGAAAGGCAATGCCATTTCGGGTCAATTTTCCCCCGGATTCCGGCAGAACAAAAAAAGAAGCCTGACTTTCTTACCCGGCTGACGCACCGCGTCCTCCGCCGCCGAAATCTGACTTCTCTTTTACTTCACTCGCCCCGTTTAAGTGCCCGGAAATTGCAAACCATCTCCGTTCCTGTGCTGCTGATCGCCGGAACCCGGGATCTCATTAAGCCCTCACACTCCCGCTGGTTAGCAAGGCAGATTCCAACCAGTCGGCTTCTTTTAATGACCGGGGGACGGCATACTTCCATATTCCGTACACCGGCACCTTATCTGCGCGCAATTCTGGCATTTCTGCGCCGCAGTTAAAGTCTCCTCACTCTTCCTGCTGCTCCGCCTTCCTTGCTCCATTCACTTTTAGGTTCTATACTTTTCCTCTTCAAACATCTCTACCGGACAGCATCCGCAGCTGCCGTGTTTCGAGCACTCAAAGCACCTCTCAGCACAACTTCCGCCCATTATCCACTTCTTCCTTCTGGCAGATCTCATCCAGCACCCAGTTTCCATCTTCCAGAACAAACCTCCAATATTCAAAGAAATCTTCCATTTTCCGGGATCCCTTCAAAAGTTCTCCGGTTTCTTCGTGATACACATAGTCGATCATCTTTCCATGGATCAAATACCAGATATAGTCGCGGTCGTCGCCGTCCTCATTCTCCGCTTCCACCAAAATCGCATCCAGAAGCTGGATCCCTTCCATGACAAACACCTCATGGCGCATCCTGCTCCACTCAAATTTCGTCTGAAACTCCTGCTGCATCTTCTGGCTCAGGTAAGGATGCCCTTTTTCCAGATCTCGATCCCGCCAGCATTCCTGAATCCGGTAATATGATTCCCGCACCCGCTCCTGTATCTCACTCCGATCCCAATGATCTTCTCCGATGGAAAATTCTTTCAATTTTTCACGGGCTGCCGCCTGTTTCTTTTTTGCCCGGTGCAGGTATGTAATAGTTCCGGCACTTCCCAGAATCACAAAGGTTCCCGTAAGCAAAAGCGCCTGAAACGCACCCGCCCGTCCGCCTTGTCCCCGGCTGCTGCTTGTATGATGATGGGAAGAACCACCTCCGCCACCTCCGCCGCCTCCGCCGCCGGAAGCACCTCCCGCTCTGGCAAAGGCGGTAAAAGATCCAAGAACCATCATAGCTGCTGTCAGGCAAAGCAGGCGGACGAACGTTTTCCGGCACAGGCGACCTTTCTTTCCCAATCTGGAACCCACCCCGATTCCGCCGTTTTCATTTTCTCCCCTGCTTCTCCCCGTTGCTTTCACATCTCTCATATGAATTCTCCTAAAATCTCCCACACCTACTCGCGCTGCTGATCCTCCGGCTCCCTGCAGACATCCACCCAGCCTTTCGCTCCGGACACTTCTTCCAACTCCGGGATCGTGAGACGTACCGCACTGTGGTCGTCTCCCGCTGCCGGATAAACCGTCTCAAAACGCTTCAGGCTTTCATCCAGATACACTTCAATTCCATCCTTGATACCAAACGGGCAGACCCCACCCGGCGCATGACCGGTAACCTCCTCCACCTGCTCAAACGGGATCATCTTTGCTTTCACGTGAAACATATCTTTATATTTCCGGTTATCCACTTTCGCAGTACCTTCTGTCAAAATCAATACCGGCTGTTCTCCCTGCAAAAAAGACATCGTTTTCGCAATCATCCCCGGCTCCACGCCTAATGCCTCCGCTGCCAGCGCAACCGTCGCTGTGGACTCTTTTAACTCAATAACATGATCCAAAAATCCGGCTTCCTTTAAGTAACTTTCTGCTTTTTCCAGTGACATGATTGTTTTCCTCCCGCATCCTCTATCGATTGATCTGCCGTATCAATTTCTTTTATATTTTAGAACTCATTCATCTTTCCCATCATATCACACTTTCATTTTCCATATCAATATTTCTATAAATAAAAAAGAATGCTCATCATTGGCACGTTAGTGTCTTTTTGTGTAATAGGGAATTCCAAGGAATTTCCTATTACACGAAAAAGGCAGTTCCCTGCATTTGCCAGAGAACCGCCCCCTATTTCACTAACTGCCATTTTCAAGATCGTTCCGACCGCTTTTTGTAAAACCAACACAGATTTTTTGCAAATCTATCTCCAGATTTCAGATCCAAATTCCGACTTTGTTCGATTCCCTCTTATCCAGTTCCGTCCTGTATTTATCACTTCTCCCCGAAAAATAATTCCACATCGCTCTCCACGCTGTCAATTCCCGCGATTCCAAACTTTTCCACCAATACATTTACCACGTTCGGACTTAAAAATGCCGGAAGCGTCGGTCCAAGATGGATATTCTTGATACCGAGTGAGAGAAGCGCCAGAAGAACAATGACCGCCTTCTGCTCATACCAGGCAATGTTGTAAATAATCGGCAGGTCGTTGATGTCATCCAGCCCAAAAATATCCTGCAGCTTCATCGCAATGACCGCCAGGGAATATGAATCATTGCACTGCCCCGCATCCAGGACACGCGGAATTCCTTCAATATCGCCCAGATTCAGCTTATTATAGCGGTATTTCGCACAGCCAGCCGTCAGAATTACCGTGTCCTCCGGCAGCGCCTTTGCAAAATCGGTGTAGTAAGTGCGGCTCTTAGCACGCCCATCACACCCCGCCATGACGACAAACTTTCGGATTTTTCCCGCTTTGACCGCATCCACTACCTTATCTGCCAGCGCCAGCACCTGTGCATGGGCGAAGCCGCCGACAATCTGCCCCTGCTCAATCCCGGTCGGCGGTTCACAGCGCTTCGCATGCTGGATGATCACTGAAAAATCCTTCTTTCCTCCGATTCCACCGTTGATATACGTGCAGCCCGGATATCCCGCCGCACCGGTTGTGTAGAGGCGATCCTTGTAGCTGTCCTTCGGCGGCACGATGCAGTTCGTTGTCATCAGGATCGGTCCGTTGAACGTCTCAAATTCCTCCCTCTGGCACCACCACGCATTGCCGTAATTACCCTTAAAATTCGGATATTTCTTAAATGCCGGATAATACTGCGCCGGAAGCATCTCCGAGTGCGTATATACATCGACGCCGGTTCCCTGCGTCTGCTCCAGAAGCATTTCCATATCGCGCAGATCGTGTCCCGAAACCAGAATACCCGGATTACTTCCGACACCGATATCAACCGTAGTAATCTCCGGATTTCCATAAGTCTCTGTGTTTGCTCGATCCAAAAGCGCCATTCCCCGGACACCATATTCGCCAGTTTCCAGCGTCAGGTGAATCAAATCATCCACACTCAGGCTGTCATCCAGCGTCGCCGCAAGCGCCCGCTGTAAAAATGCATCCGCCTCCCGGTCCTCCTGCAGCAGGACGTTCGCATGCCGGGTATAGGCAGACAAACCTTTCAAGCCATACGTAATCAAGCTGCGAAGGGAAATAATATCCTCGTTCTGCCCGATCAGAACGCCCGCTTCCGACGCTTTTTTTATAAATTCAGACGGCTCACCTGTCCAGCCAGCCGCCTCCGGCAGATTGTCCCGACGTTCCAGCTGCTCCCACAGTGCCGTCTTCATTTCCAGCGTCTTTTCAATTCTTTTTTCAATCGCCGCCTTATCAAAATTGGCATTCGTGATCGTCGTAAACAGATTTTCGGTAACCAGATGATTGACCTCATCTGCCACCGCACGTCCCTCCTCGCGAAGCCGTGTCGTCACCGCGCTGATACCCTTCGTCACCCACACAAGCAAATCCTGCATTGCCGCCACATCCGGCTGCTTACCGCAGACACCGACCACCGTACAGCCCTTGCATCCGGCCGTTTCCTGACATTGATAACAAAACATTTTCTGATCCATTGTTCACTCCTCCTATCGCATCTATCGTGTCTTATATAATCTGCATTTCTCGTGATTTATATTCTTGATAGGGATAGATAACGAAGCTGCCTTCCATATTATCAGCGCCATGATTAGCGCCATCAGCATCAAGAATAGCATCATCCGTGGTGCTATTTGTCATCTGATTTAAAAGTTCCGGAAGGATTTTTGCAGCCTAATACAATTTTCTGTAATCTCCGCCATAATAAAAATATCTCCATCATTTCAAAAGAGAATGACGGAGATATTTCGCCCTGCTTATTCTTGTAGCAACCAATCGGCTATATCATGGATTTCGATTCCTTCATAACTATATTTTGGATGTTTGGTTCTGGCAATAATCATTTTCGGATAAGCATCTCGGATCTGAAGCAGAGGAGAGCATTCTCTCTCAAATGTTTCCTGCCCGGAAATGTTGTCACTGACCTGAATATAAATCTTCTCGCTGCCTCTCTGAGCAACAAAGTCGATCTCCTTTTGATAGAGCTTGCCGACATAGACATCGTATCCACGGCGAAGAAGTTCGATGCAAACGATGTTTTCATATACTCTGCCGTAATCCATATTTCTGCTTCCCAGTATTGCATATCGAATACCGCTGTCACACAAATAGAACTTTTCAGAGCTTTCAAGGTATTTCTTGCCTCGGATGTCGTATCTCTTAATATCATAAAATACAAAAGCATTGCACAAATACTTAATGTACTTGCCGACGGTTACATGATTGGTCGGAGTCTCATTTGCTGTCAGCAGCTGACTGACCTTATTAGGAGAAGTCAGGTTGCTGATATTATCCATAAGGAACTCGCTCAGACGCTGTAAAACCAAAGTGTCCGGGAGCGCATATTTCTGCACCAAATCCCTTGTAACAATCGTTTCGTAGACCTCTTTGATATAGTTTGTTCTGTCTTTTTCGGTTCTGTAAGCGTAAGAACCTGCTAAACCGCCCTTGATAGCGTAATCATCAAAGAGCTTATCTTTATCACTAACATCATCATAATATTGGCAATATTCCTGGAAGCTGAAAGGAAACACATGAATTTCAATATAGCGTCCGGTAAACAGCGTTGCCAGATCCGCACTCAACAGGAACGCATTGGAGCCTGTTACATAGATGTCGTATTTTCCCTTAGAGTACAGGCTATTGATTGCCAACTCAAACTTGGGGCACATCTGCACCTCGTCTACAAACAGGTAGTTCGTTTTACCTTCCTGATAATGTTCTTCCACATAGGCGTGTAAGGCATGATATTCCTTGATTTCCTCATACGCCAAATCCATGAAGTCAATGAAGATAATATTGATGTTTTCAAAATGGCTTTTCAGATACTCAATATACGCCTGCATCAGCTTGGACTTACCGGATCGACGAATGCCCGTGATGATCTTGATGTCAGGAGTGTCATTCAGTTCAATGATTCTATTGAGATATTTTGCTCTCGTGATTGTTTTCATATCGTCACCCGCTTTCAAAAATTGAAATTTTTTCATTTCTCGAAACCGATTCACTGTACTTATTATACTGTCTGCTAATAGTATATGCAAGATGTCGCTTTCAAAAACATAAAATTTTTTATTTTTTGAAAGTGGAAATTATGTAAATGCTGCCCCAGGCATCAAGCCTATCCTGTTTACACAGGTTCATTATCATCTTCATCGACGGAGCTATCTGCATCATCGTTCTCAAACTCCGCATGTACATAACGATATTCAATTTTATCCGCTATAACAGCATGGCACTCAAAACATCTGCCTTTTTTGATTAGCTGGATTTTTGGCACGATTTTGGGGCTGATTAGCTGGAAGGGTGATTATTCCGGAAGCCTATTCTCATACATAATACTCAACTCCCCATAAACCTGCCCCCAATTTCGAATTGTACTGGTCCAGCGTTTCGTTGCTTCAAATGTCGCTAAATACAAGGCTTTCAGCAATGCTGTATCGCTCGGAAATACGCTTCTTTGGCGATTTAGCCTCCGATAGGTGGAATTTAAGGATTCAATATCATGAAATGATTCTCCTACCTCTTCCATCACCTGATCAAGAGTAAAACTCTCTTTCTTGGAGAAGGTCTTTCCTGCGTCCTTTGTTTCATCTGCATCCAGAACATACTCAGCTATTCTTTCCGCATTTTCCACATAGTTCAGACTAATATATTCATCTAATAATTTTCTGAATTCTTCAGTAAACATTTATTCCAACCTCCATTATTTGCATGCGTAAGTAAATCTCATATTCTGACAGATTAATTCCAAAGTGCTTCTGAATGATTCCTTCGTGACCTTTAATTTACCAGATTTACTTCTTGCGTCTGCAGTGTAAGGCATACTCGGCTTATTCTTTATCTTTTCACTAAAGATTAAATCAACATATTTTCTTATATCTTAATTTTAATTTTTCGTCTGGATATATCTGCCACACGGTGGCAATCATTTCCATATCTTTCAATTCTTTGTACATTATAGTTTTATCTATTTTACTACGACCAGTTGCTTTTCTTACCCTATTATCGTTAATTACCTTTATTGTCTCTATGATTTTATTTCTGTTTTCTTCTGTGCAATTCATTCCCAAATATATCTTAGATAGCTAAGGCCAAACTCTTTCGTTTTGTGCAGGCTTCCCTTTTGATTTTTATACGAATCAAGCATATCATTTTCAATATCTTTATGATTTCTGGTTACTATCCTATACTCTTTTTCATATTTCCATACGCTATCTTTTGTATACATAATTTTTCCACATGAATGCATCTGTCTTCTTTGTATACCATTCATTCCTTTTTGCTCCACCATCTGTTCTAATGCCTGCCCCTTATTCTCAAGCCATGTTTTTATTTCATCATCGTAAGATTGTCTATTTGCTACATACGCAACAGGAATCACTTGTTCCTTCCTATTTCCCTGTAATGTGTACTCTACACACATTCCTGCATGAGACTCAGCATAATGAGCCCACATCAGTTTATCATCCCATTTTCCACTTAAACATATAATTTCATTTCGATCCAATACATCTTCGTAAAATTCTCTTATTTCATCATTTTCTTGACTCGCATATAACATCTTAAATTCAAATGGATCATTCAAATATTTTACCCTAGATGCCCAAATCTCTTCTTTCTTAATTGTTTGAATTCTCTTTGTTCTCATCATTCCTGAACCTATAGGTTGATACTTGTAAAGATGATTTGGAATAAATTTATTCTTATACTTATCTGCCTGCCATTCACTTTTTTCAATTAAATCTAAAAATTCATTATATGAAAATTTTTCTCTCATAAAAATACCCCCTTATATTAATATAAAGTTTGCTATTTTTTTATTGTATCCTAATCGTTGTTGCTGCGCAAGTTAGCAAGCAGTGCCCTTGTGAGCACACAGGGCGTCTTTGCTCGTTGGAGGCACATCCCCAATCACCTAAAAATGTCATCTTCGATGCCAAGCTGCGCCCACACTTTGTGTGTGCTGATTCATTCCAGATTTCCGGAAATAAAAAAAGAGGGGTAGTCGCAATTCTTTGGCTTTGCTAACTACCCCTGTGATTATCGCTGCTGTTGTCGTTTCTTTTTCAGATCCTCTTCCTGGTTCCATCTCTGCTGTGCCGCATAGAACGATTCCACGTTTTGCTTTGCAATCTGATAATCCCGCATCTCTTTTTTTATTTTTTGTACTCGCTGTAAGCGCTCTTTTTCTCGTATAACAGCCTGACAAATTCTTCATTCAGATCTTTTACCTTCGGAATCTTTCCAGCTGGTAGTTTTGAAAATGATTCCTTTGCTGCTTTATGAAGTGTGATTTCATCACGACGGGCTTCATAAAATTTCTTGCTGTAGCCGGATTTTCGGTAAGCGATATAGGTATCCCTGGTCTTGGAATAATTGATAATGCGGGTTTTGATTACCTTGTTTGCCGCCATCTTTTCCTAAATATCCACAACCAGATCAAATTTTCTTTTCGCTGTTTTTGCCTACTCCGGCATATTGGGTTTTTCATTTTTCGTCGGTGGTGCCATCTCTCCGGCAATCACTTTTTTCAAATTTCCTTCTGAGAATTCTTCTCCCAGAGACCGGAACCGGATGAACCGTTTCTGCTCTTTTCCACGGATTGCTGTATGCTTTCCGCGCTTGATTTCATATCCCTTGTCATTCATCATTTCCAGAAGGTTGTTGAAATCTGCTGGATGTTTTTGCAGACAATTCAAGATATCTTCTCTGATTCCGTCACGCATCTGTCGCACAAACAAGGCTCTCCACATCGTCCCTTGCCATAAGTTTTTTCAGAATACCGAACTGCTTTTTCGTACCGGAAGATCCCTCATACTTCCAGTCAGAAGGAAAAATAGGCAAATCTGTACACTTCCATTTGGCATATCGTTCATCGTAGCGTTCCGGCTGTGCCAGTTCCACCAGATGACCAACACACCAGCTGACAATATAGCCATTTCCTATGAGAAAACCATCTTCACGTTTATTTTCACCAAGCACCTTTGCAATGCTTTGGGCAATCGATGGTTTCTCCGCCAACACCAATTTCATTTGCATCTGCTCCTTTCTCAAAATTAGCAGCCACACACAAGAACATGCATGACTGCTATGTATCCATTTAGAAAAGATTTTTGCAACCTGACACAGTTTTCTATTCCGAAATCTCCATCATCATAAAAATATCTCCATCATCCCATGGAAAAATGATGGAGATATTTGCTTAAATACGGACATAGCCGGTAGATGGACCTGCACCAACTTTTGCGACATACCCACTCTTAACCAGATCCGTCAAAGTCCTTTCCACGGTAACTCTGCTTATATCAGGACAAAGCTCCATGATCTCTTTCTTTGTTATCTTGCCAACCTTGTTATCAATAACTGCTTTAATTCTATCAGGCTTAGAAAGACTGCGATGCTTCAAATGCTCTACACGACTTTCAAATTCATTATATGCTTTCAGCATGATACCCAGATAATACTTAACAAAAGGCTCATAGCTGTTTTCGCCCTCATGCCAGCCAGTAGAACTTGCTTGAAGAGCTTCATAATATGTTTCTTTTGTCTTTTCAATCAGCATTTCCATACTGACATATTTCCCAACGATGTATCCAGCCTTATAAAAAAGCAGTAAAGTGAGCAACCGACTCATTCTACCATTTCCGTCATTGAAGGGATGAATACACAGAAAATCCAGAATGAACATGGGAATTAGGATCAGTTTATCAATGCGGTCAGCTTCCCACGCTTCAAGGAAGCGAGTGCAAAGTTCTTCCATCGCTTCAGCAGTCTGAAATGCAGGGACCGGAATAAAACGTGCTTTCTGATGACCCTCGGCATCTGTTTCTGCAATTACATTATCGGAGTTCTTATAACTTCCACCGGCAGTCCCCTGTGAATAGGAGTACAGATCTCGATGTAACTGCAAAATAATGTTCGGTCTTGGAGTGATATATTCATAGCCTTCGTGGATTGTAGAAAGCACTTCACGATAACCGGCAATTTCCTGTTCAGATCGGTTGCGGGGTTCTGCTTTTTGGCTTACCAATTCTTCCAAACGCTTATCGCTTGTAAAAATACCTTCGATTCGATTGGATGCTCCTGTACTCTGAATCAAAGCAACTTCTAAGAGTGTTTTCAGTTCATCTACATTGGCTTCGAGAAATAATTCCTGTTTGCCTTTATGTTCGTGGATGCTGCTAACCATCTGAACAATTTCAGGTATCAGCAACTTCGCAGGACTTACAATATAATCAAAATCTCTCATAGGAATCTCCTTCATTTCAGATTTATCTCCATCATTTTAGCATCAAATGATGGAGATTTCATAGGTATGATGGAGATAGACTCCCCACACCCACAGGGAATATACTCATTTTAGAAAAGTTTTTTGCAACCTTTAACTCTTTTCCTCTCCAGAACGGTTTTTGCATCAATAATTCCTATGTAAAAGCAACCCGAAGGCTGCCCCAGGAATCAAGCCTATCCTGTTTACACAGGTTCATTATCATCTTCATCGATGGAGCCATCTGCATCATCGTCCTCAAACTCCGGATCGTACCCACAGTCCTCGTCATCGTCCACATAATCAGCATCCGGATCAGGCTTTGCCGCTTCCTGTGCCTTCTTCTTTTCCTGGACTTTCTTAAATACGAAGAATCCACCACCACAGGTAGCACAATCAGAGTAAGAATCGCTGGGAGCATATTCGTGGATTTCGGCTTTTCCTCCGGTGCCGGTTCTATAATTTCAGGAACCGTTTCAACCACTTCTGGCTTTGTTTCTTCAACCGGCTTAGTGAACTCTGCAACTTCCTCCTCGTCCATCAGCTTGAGCAACCAGAGCCCTCTTTTCCTCAGCTGTGCCATACAAAAGAACATCCAGCAGATATTCGATATGGCTTTCTCGTTGCAGGGCTTCCACGAACAGAGGATGCCATTCGTCCTCCGGCTGCTTTGGTGCGTATTGCTGCTTCCATGTCCTGAGATGATGGAAGTAATCGGACAGCACCTTGTAGCACCTGCTTTCTTCCTGGCTGTATCTCTGTTCCTGGGTAGGCTCTCGGATATGGGGCTTGATTCTGTGCTTCTGCCTGTTGTCGTAGCTGATACTGAAATCGTCAGCCAGCTTCATAGCGGCGGCTTTGCTGGGCAGTCCGAACAGACGGGAAACAAAATCAACTGCATCTCCGTCCGCTTGGCAAGCGAAACAATGGAAACGCTTGTCCACCTTCATGCTGGGATTAGCCCATACCCTTCCCTCCTATTCTTTTCATCTCAGATCGTCATCTGGTTTTTGGCAACAAAAAAGCGCCATGCCCATCACCGGTACGGCAATGAGCTGACGCTATATTTTGAATCCATATTCTTTTGCAAAAGAAAACAAATGAGAGATTATTGTTGTGTTTCATCTCTAATTTGTCTATGATAATATTATCACACCGTAAAACAGAAAAAAAGATTTTTATGGTTAGTACTTAGTTAGTTTTTGGTTATGGATGGTCAGTTTTAGGTTAGTATGAACTCCATCCAGCAGTTTGCGTATAAAAAATTAAAATATGCATAATAGCCAATTAACGCTTTGATTGAAATTTTTTACAGGAGAACATTATGGACGGGCACGAATATGAATATGCATGTGCACAGTATTTAAAGAGAAATGAATTTACTAAAGTTCAGGTCACAAAAGCCAGTGGTGATCAGGGCATAGATATTATTGCTACTAAGGGAAAAAAATACGGCATCCAATGTAAATACTATTCCGGCGCTGTCGGTAACAAAGCAGTTCAGGAAGCATATGCCGGTTCCAAATTTTACGGATGTGATGTAGCAGTCGTAATGACTAACAATACCTTCACAAAATCTGCAAAAGAATTAGAACCGTTTATGATACATTGGCATTCCTTCTAGTATTCCCAATTTTGTTTTTCGCAGTTATGTGTGTATTATCATCTCTGTGGTCCAATAGACTTGATGTTGAATTGTTACTAATTACTCTTTCCATATTTTTACTGGATTTCTGGATCATATATCGAAATACTTGGCAGAATATATGCAAACGCAATTCTGATTTATTGATATTTATAGGTGTGGAAGAAACCGATTGGAACAAGAAAAAATTGTCTGTTGGAGATCTTGATTCTATTCTGCAAAAAATGGATGATAAACGCAACCTGCTGTCTGATAAACAATATAAGGCGCTTCGTACAGTAGAAATCGCACTCTGTAATTTCCGCAACGGCATCATCGATGATTATTATAATAAGCATCCTGAGTTGTCCATCAGTGAGGCAGATTATCGTATGCCAAAAGGATAATAAACATCCAACCATTTTATGATAGAATGAATCATATGAAAGAATTAACTGGACATTGGAGGATTCTGATGAAAAAACGAAAGAAAATTATTTTATGGATTGCAGTTATTGTACTGGTATTATGTTCGATAACAGCACTATCGATAAAGCCAGATATAGATGCTTCTGGCAAGGATTTATTCTTGTATAGAACGAGTGGCTTCTCATTGTTTTTGATTTGGCTGTTCGGCCTTATCATAGAATTAGATATATTCCATATTAAAAAGAATATCCCGCTGGTAAAAAGTGATCGTATCAGTCTGCATATCATCTTCTGGATTATTTTGATAATTCTATCGCTTATTGTATTCGGGGTATTCTACAACTCTACAAGTCAAGATTTCAAAAATGCTTTATCAGAAGTAACCGAAAATGAGACTGATTCAAACAAGGTTGAAAAATTCGAACCAATAGCCTCGGATAATGTTACAGAAAAAGCTGACGATGCAGAATATGAAGAAAATATATCCACTTCTGAATCTTCCTTTGAAATTCAATCTGATTCTACAAGTGAAGAAAACAATTCAGACATTTCTTCAAGACTAATAGAGGATGAAACTTATTATTTTGATGATGCTTCATTTATAGTCAATGGCATACAGCTGACCGTGAATAATATAATACTTCACAGAGAATATAAGCCAGAAGGATATAGCTTGGAAGTAGAATATTCCTTACTGAATCAAAATGACACAGATGCTACATTTGAATTTTCATCTCAATCCGGAAATAATTTCGTTCTGAACGGTCAAAAGGCAAGGATGACAAAACAAGCATCTCATTCCCAAAACCATTGTACTGAGTATCACCTGAATTCTAAAGAAGAAACAGAAGCATTTATCGGTGATTTTTATGCACTTTCAAGTTCTGCCGGGAAAATGATCGACGGTGAAAATTTTGAAGCAGTTGACATATCAAATCTTTATTCCGGTCAGCAGCTAACAATCAATTTTCAGATCAATGGTATATGCAACGATCAAACCGAAACTATGACAATCTCATTTGACATTGATCTATGATAATCTCAAAAAGCTGAGGTGGAAATTTAAAAATCCACCTTGGCTTTTTCCTTGCCTCTATTTCAGAGACTTATTTTTTGTTTCGGTTTATCGCTCATCCAAGCAAATTATAAAAATGGCCGCACACATCTCCAATACCATACTCAATTACATTCCATTGTCTGTGGGTGAATTATCTCTTATCGTAATATACTTCTGACCGGTTCAATGTAGTTCTGTTTTACAGTTATCATCTTTATGCAAATACATCATCCAAAGCTGCCATCTCCGGATTAACCTTTTTTCTTTCTAACCCACGTTATTTTACAGCCACGGTTACCACTGTTTCCTTTTTTCGACATAAGCCAATAAAACATAGAACAAAATATTAATGCAAATACAACGCCAAAAACATTCTGAATCACTCTAAGGCCAACTGCTCCTTTTAGTCCATAACTCTCTGTAGCAATGGCCAAAGCACCAAATGTGTTAAATACTGCCTGCCAGCCATATTTTGCAGAAAGTCCTACACCGATTCCACCAAGGATTCCTATATATGCATAGATTGACGAAGGAAGCAGAAAATATAATACTGTAAAACATATAACACCTGCAATATTTCCGACAATCCTTTTACGGACTCTGTAGTGCATATCTTCCATAAACGGCAAAATCGCGGACATGGCCGCAATACCAGCCCACATTGCACGTGGCATATTACAAAGTTCTGCAATGCAAAGGACAATCGGTACGCATAAAATCTGACATATCTGCCATTTTGTTCTGGAAGAAGATATATCAAATTCCTGTACCAAATCATTCAAATTTCTTTTATACGTTCTGTTTTTATGATTTCGATAAAATACGAAGCAGGTAAGTGCTGCACCTAATGCCATTCCGGTTAATCGCATCTGATAACTTTTTCCTGTTACATCATATCCATACAATAACAGATAACCAAGAACCAATGTGGATTGGTTAAACATGAATGGGTTATGACATCCGAACAGAATCAGCACTGCCAGTGCAGCAATGTTTAACAGCATTCCAAGTACCGGTGAAAGCTGGTTTGCTAAATGCGGACATACGGTTATAATTACAAAGAACAAAGCCAAAAGCATCGTAGATTGTCCGGTGTGGATCCCCAGATCCGCATTCCGAAATACCATAAGGCATAATAAAACTACTACACCCACAATACTATTCTCATTTCCAAATAAGATACTGAAAATAGTAACAAATAAAAAACAAAATGCCATTGTAACAGCTATCTTCACCAGATATACCCACATATGATATAATTTTTCTTTCACTGTTTCACTCTTTTTCAACAGATTTTTAGAACCTGCCTGATTTAACTGCAATTCCTGATAAAATGTCATGTAATTCCTCCTCTATCTGTTTTTCTTAAACTTATATGGCCTCATCTTTCTGTATTGGAAGCTCTACAACAAATCTACATCCACCATATTCCCGGTTTTCTGCCTTGATCGTCCCGCCAGCACTATCTACGATCCGTTTCACAAGTGCAAGGCCGAGACCATTTCCTTCTGCTTTGTGAGAACCGTCTGCCTGATAGAACTTGTCAAATATTCTGGTTTTCACATCATCCTCTATTCCCGGTCCTTCATCTTCCAGAATAAACATTACAGAATCCTTTTCCTGCTTCAGAAACATCGTAATTGTCCCCTTTGCAGGACTGAACTTAATCGCATTATCTAAAAGATTCATCCATATATGCATAAAAAGTCCTTCATTCCCAGTATATTTAACTTCCTCCAGCTCTACCTGGAAACCAATTTCTTTTTCTGTCCATTTTGTCTCCAGGGAAAGAAATGCCTGACGGATCTGTTCATCCAAACGATATTCTGTTTTTTTCATTGGTATGTTCTGATTCTCTAACTTGGATAACAGCAAAATATTACCAACCAATCCAGAAAGTCTTTGGGTGTTAAATAAGATTTTTTCTACATATTCCTCTTGATCCGGAGACAGTTCTTCTCCCTGAAGCAGCATTGTATATCCTTCAATGGCATTGATCGGGGTCTTAAACTCATGAGAAACATTGGAGACAAAATCCATCTGCAGTACTTCTGTTGCACGAAGCTCTTTTGTCATCACATTAAAACTCTGGTAAGATTCTCCAACTTCTGCGATACGGCTGTTCGTTTCCAAGTGCTGTTCAAAATCTCCCTGCGAAACTTCCTTCATTGCTTTACTAAGTCTGGTAATTGGTTCCAGTAACTTTGCATTGATAAAGGAAGTGATCAGCCCTGCAATCAATGTATTGAAAATCAAAAGCCAGCCAAGCACAGGTATGCTACCAGGCAGATTAAAAAAATGATTCAAAAAAGCAAATAATAACGCAGATATGACTGTTGAAAATACAAGTGCCAGCCAGATTGCACCAGTCAGACAGGATCGGATCCGCAATCCTTTTTCTTTCTTTTGTTCCATTATTTTTTCACCACCTTGTATCCAATTCCACGCATTGTTACGATTTCAAAATCCGGGTTATCTTTCAAACGCTCCCTGATTCTTCCTATATGTACCTCTATCGTATGTGGGTCTGCCTCCGTCTCGTATCCCCATACTTCATCCATCAACTGTTGTTTTGTAAATGTTCTGCCTGGCGAAGCTGCAAGCTTATATAAAAGCAGGAATTCTTTTTTAGGCAAAACAAGACTTTCCTTATCAGTTGTAACCGTCATTGCATCATAATCAAACTCTGTTGAACCGATCACAATTTTGTGTTCATTCAATATCTGTGCACGGCGAAGCAGTGCTCCGACTCTTAAAACCATTTCATTCACATTTACCGGTTTTACCATATAATCGTCACTTCCCGAAAGAAATCCCTGGCGCATATCATCAAAGGAACCTTTCGCAGTGATCATAAGTACCGGTATCTGATATCCTGCTGAACGGAGTTTCGACACCAGTTCATAACCATCCATAACCGGCATCATAATATCGGAAATGATCAGATCAATATACTCTTTATCCAATATTTCTAATGCCAGTGCTCCATCCGATGCACTTTTGACCTGATATCCATTCTTCTCAAGCACTTTTTGGAATAGCTGGCTTAATTCTTTATCATCTTCTACAATTAATATTTGAAACACGATCTTCTTCCTCCTTTATCAGAACAGATATCTTGCCCATCCAAGCAGATGCTGTACCAAAAGTACGTTTCTCTGACGCTTCTTTGTCAATTCAATTGGCTCTACATGATACGGATCACGATAGGTTCCATCTTCCAATACCTGTCGGGACACTCTTTCATATTCCATCATGCCTTCTTCCAACTGTTTATTAATCTCTTTGCTACGTATTACAAGCATCAGTTCCGTATCCAGATACGTGCTTCTCATATCCATGTTAAAGGAACCGATTACGGATAGATCATCATCGATCAGGATGCTTTTTCCGTGGTAAGAATAGCCGCCTTCATACTCCCAGATATCAATTCCTGTATTTAAAATTCTGTTTCTGTTTCTCGCATAATCAGCAGAACCAAACGGATTTCCATTGTTGGCAACCGAATTGGTCATGATAGAAAAATCCGGAACTCTCTCCGCAATCTCTTTCCATGTATTATACATCATATCATTGCAGATAATATATGGTGTATGAATTTTCACGCGCTCTTTTGCATTTTTCATTAGTTCTCCCAGTTGATACCAGACTACTGGTTCCTTGGGACCTGTGTGGATAGGATTTGAAACTAATGCAATCTTTTCTGTCTCAAAAGTTTCGTCCGTGTAATCGGTATCGCAGATTCTTTCCTTATTCTCTTCAAAATATTTCTGATAGCCGTTCTGCAGCTCTAAAACTGCGTTCTTTACAGATTTTCTATTTACCAGTTTTTTATTGTTATGAAAATAACCACTGTCTTCCTGATTCCATATGGTTTCAAAATACTCTGACAACTGGTTAACTGAATTTTCTTTCTCAGGTTCATCGCAAACCACTAACACGTCTCTGTCATAGTTCTTATGTCCCGGAAAATCACCCAGGAAATAATTGTATGTATTTCTTCCCCCAAGAATATATCTCTTTCCATCTGCAATCAAATATTTATCATGCATTCTACCCATCATTTTCCACGGTTTCAACGGATTGGCCTTATTATACAGTTTAATTTCAACATTCTCATGGGAAGATAATCCATAGAAATACGGATTTCCTTCCATATCAATCCAGCTCTCCATTCCATCTACTAACAGACGAATATGTACACCTCTGTCTGCCGCATCATGCAGTGCTCCTAAAATCAATTTTCCACTTTCATCGGATTGAAATGCAAAAGTAGAAAGAATAATTTCCTTTTTTGCATTCTTGATCAAACGCACTCTTTGTAAAAGCGCTTCTGGATTCTTTTCTATGATTACTGCCCGTTCTGTATTTTCACTGCATTCGTTCCATGACCCATTTTTTGTTTCTTTTTTGGTTGTATTGGACACCTCCGGCTGCTCTTTATATGCAACGCAGATTCCGAGCAATTCATAAAAAGCCACACATAAAAAAATTGCCAGTATAACAAGAAGGATTTTACATATTTTATGCTTTTTCATTGTACAGCACCTGATTCCTTTTTATTTCATACTTATACAATACAAAGTCAATCTCAATTTAACCTCAACAAAATTTATTTTTCATAAAAAATATGACCGGCTTCTTTTTAAAGAAAGCCAGATAATTGAGTTCATCCAGACTTTCGTATTCTCCCAGCATTTCATACAGCCCATCGACATAACAGTCATAATCACTTATGAACCATTCTTCATAAGGATTACCAAAGTCATCTTTTGAACCGATTCCAATTCGTTCAAATACTTTTTTCAGATCTTCTGATGTGGTAGGAAACTTTACCCATTCGCCTACCAACTCCCCTTCGTTATATTTTCCGAGATTCGTGATGTAAGCTTCAAATGGGCAATCGTGGCCATATTCATATGCCATGCTATTTCCTCCTGTTTCATTTTTCAGGTCATCACCCGGTTTTCGGCATCAAAAAAAGCGCCATACTCATCACCATTCCGGCAATGAGCAGACGCTTTATATTTTGTCCGTATTCTTTTGCAAAAGAGAAACAAATGAAATGTAAGTTTGTAGCTCATGTCTCATTTGTCTATGATAATATTAGCACAGGTCAATTCTGAAAAAAAGAGGTAGAATGGTAGCAAAAGGATAGCAATTGGTAACAACATGGGAGTAATACGGAAACATGCTGCACATTCCCCTATCCTCTATCCGCAGACTCTACACATATAACCATAATCTGTTCATCTTGATCTTCTATCTCATCATTATGATGTTCTATAAATTCATCAAGTTTGTGTATAAATTTCAGATGTTGAACTTTCTGTGTAAATAACTTCTTATAATTAATAGATTCCATATACTGCTCTTCATCAGTAAAGTGTTTTACTGTATAATCACGAAGATTTTCCAATATTATGTCAATTCTATCATATTTATTCCATTATAATATTCTGGTTTCATTTCATACATCCATTAGTCCTGCTTTCATTTTTATTCAGCCTTTGAAAACTGGTCTTTGCCTACAAAACATAACGGACATTCAAAATCTTCCGGAATATCCTCCCACTTTGTACCAGGTGCAATACCACCTTCTGGATATCCCTTCTCCTCATCGTATTCCCATCCGCAAACATCACATACATATTTCATTTGTTGTTCCTCCTTGTAAATACATTAATACACAGCCTATATTACGGTTATATTTGTGTTGTTCTTAAATCTTAATATGTATAAATGCTTTTAGCATTTCCATAATCCATGCAGGTTACAATATGCATATACTTCTTCTACCTGTTCACCATCGCAAAGACAAAAATCTGCTATCGGCTCCTGCCCTGGATTTAACTGTTTTCTGTATATTCCCTGATTGGTATTTAATGTAATCCACTCAATGAAATGTTCTTCAAGCATTGGATGTTTTGTCTCTCCGACCACGACATGAACATAATTGCCTTCCACTGTATATACAGGCACGTGCTTCTCAACAGCCGCATCTGTCACACCGGCTTTTAATTCCTGCATAGGTTCTCCGCAACAAATTACAGGAACACCTTTATCCTTTACCTTTTCAACAATGTTTCCACAATGCTTACATATATAATACTTTACTTCCATGCTTTTATCTCCTTCCATGTGTATAATTTATAGTTCAATCGTCTCTATAATCTTTTCAAAGAATCTGCAGATTTCTTAAGCTTTAATGCTTCCTCACCACTTAAATTAATAGGTATATTAGACTCAATACCATCAACACCTACAATAACTGGCATACTTAACGATACTCCGTCAATATCATATACGCCATGAATTATGTGCGATACCGGAAGTATTGATTTTTCATTTCTCATAATTACTTCACAGATTCTTTTTACAGACATTGCCATTCCATAATATGTAGCGTGCTTTTTATTTATTATTTCATAAGCACTGTTCTTGACTGCTAATAATCTTATCTCCTTAATAATTCTCTTCATGTACTTCAAAATAGCTTTGTGGATGGTTACATACCGGACATACCTCAGGAGCCTTTGTTCCTACCACAATATGTCCGCAGTTACGGCATTCCCATACCTTAACTTCGCTCTTTTCAAATACCTGTGCAGTTTCAATATTCTTAAGAAGTGCACGATATCTTTCCTCATGGTGCTTCTCAATCTCACCTACTGCCCTGAATTTTGCTGCAAGCTCAGGGAATCCTTCTTCCTCAGCTGTTTTAGCAAAGCCGTCATACATATCTGTCCACTCATAATTTTCGCCTTCTGCCGCTGCCGCCAGGTTTTCCTTTGTATCACCAATTCCTGCTAATTCCTTGAACCACATCTTTGCATGTTCTTTCTCATTATCTGCAGTCTTTAAAAACAATGCTGACATCTGCTCGTAACCTTCCTTTTTCGCTACAGAAGCAAAATAGGTATACTTATTTCTTGCCTGTGATTCCCCCGCAAATGCCTCCTGTAAATTCTTCTCTGTCTGTGTTCCTACATATTTATTTTCTGCCATCTCTTTTACCTCCGTTTTCTTTACTACTTTTTCAAAATCTGATGCCGGGTGCTTGCACAAAGGACATATAAAGTCATCCGGTAATTCCTCGCCTACATATTCATATCCGCAAATTCTGCAACGCCATATTGTCTGACTGTCCTCTGTTTTTCCAACCTCCTGTGGCTTAGGCTTAATGTTATTCTGATAATAATCATATGTTACTGAAGGAACATTGCTTAAAACTTCCATATCGGTTATCTCACCGATAAACATCGTATGTGAACCTAAGTCCTCTGTTTTAGTAACTGTCACAGAAATGTATGCATTTGTACCTTCTGTAATATAATAAATACCATTCGTGCCCCTGGCACACTGCTCAAATGCTTCAAACTTATTGGTATCTCTTCCTGATTGGAAGCCAAAATGTTTGAACAATTCAAATTGTGCCTTCTGACTTAAGACTGATACAGTAAATTTTCCGGTTCTTTGAATCATATCATGCGTATAATTTGCCTTATTTACACAGATACTTAACTGGTTTGGTTCCGAAGCTGCCTGAATGGCTGTATTAATGATGCATCCGTTATCTTTTTCTGCTTCTTTAGCGGTCAATATAAACAGTCCATAACTCAACTTATACATTGCTTTCCTATCCATGCTGTTCCTCCTTTACCTTCTCCCTGCATTTCGGGCAAATGCCTTTAAATGAAATATCGTAATCCACAAATTCAATTCCATGAGTGTTATGAATTCTTTCCAGCAAATCCGGTATTTGATCCATATCCACATCAAAAATTTCACCGCACTTTATACATCTTACATGGTAATGATTTTTCAATGTAAAATCAAATCGGTTCGGTCCATTCGGAACTTCAACCTTTCTTAATGCACCTTCCTCTACCAATATATCAAGATTTCTATATACAGTTCCTTTTCCAATTGATGGATATGCTTCTTTTATAAATTCATACACTTCAATTGCCGTAACGTGTCTTCTCATTTCGTATACGGTATTTCTTACGAGATCTTTTTGAATGGTATTTCTCCTACTTGTCATCCGTCCTCCTTATTAGGATTAGTTCTTAATAAGAATTATATACCGCTATCATCCTGTTGTCAATAAAAATAGTAATGATTCTCATTATTATAAAAGGTGCTAAACTGAGCATCTTTTACCTGAATAACTATTTTATTTTGCGTTCAAATATATATTCTGAATCTGAAGATAAATCAGACCTAAACGAATATCCGAGTCTGTCAAATTTCTGAATCTCCACCGGATTTTCAATATTATTTTCCGCTATGAATCTGACCATTTCACCACGAGCCATCTTGGCATAGGTACCTTTTGTTACCAATTTATCTCCGGATAACTCACAAAATACAATCGTAATATATCTGTCCTGTGGTGTCAGATACTTTTCTATACATTTCGAGTATTCTTTTGATGCAAGATTAATGATAATCCTGCTGTCATCAATTACTGAATGATATAACCGGTCCCCCCAGTAATCATATAGATTTGTTGTTTCTTCAATCTCAGCTTTTGCCTGCATTTCAAGGCGATAAGGAGTCACACCATCCAGTGGTTTTAAAATGCCATAAAACGCAGACAAGATTCTTAAATGATTTTGCAGATACTCAAACTGCTGGATTTCAAACACAGCTGGTGCCATATATTGAAATGCAATTCCTTCATATGCTAAAACAGCCGGAGTAAGTCTGTTATAAAGATCCATATTTTCCAATCTGTTAACGTTCTGCTCTGCAATCTTGTCATTACATTTCCAGATAGCTTTCAGTTCCTCTTTTGATTTGCTTTTCATCCAGCTTAATATCTCTGCTGTCTTATCAATAAAGGTAGGCAGTTCAACCGGTGCTATGTTATCTGTATCTACAATCATCTTTTTTGCAGGTGACAATATAATCTTCATCAATTTAATTCCTTAAGCATATTTTCAGGATCATCTGCCGCCTTGACTTTATCATTTGCCTTTCTAATGATTCCCTGCTCGTCAATAAGATATGTGGTTCTTACCACACCCATAGAAACCTTGCCATAGTTTTTCTTTTCTTTCCAGACATCATATGCTTCGATCACCTTACGCTCCGGATCTGCCAAAAGTGTAAATGCCAATCCATATTTTTCCTCAAATTTCTTGTGAGAGGCTACAGAATCCTTACTGACTCCAAGGATCACCGCACCTTTCTCGGTGAATTGTGGATAACGCTCAGAAAAGCCACATGCCTGCTTCGTACATCCTGGTGTATTATCCTTTGGATAAAAATATAAAATTATTTTTTTACCTAAATAATCACTTAATTTATGCACTTCTCCGTTCTGAGCCGGCAATTCAAAATCCGGTGCTTTTGTTCCTATCTCTAACATTTACTATTCCTCCGCTTTTGTATTTTCCACCTGTTTTCTTGTTCTTTTATTACCTGAAATCATTTTATGACCAGAATAGACTGCCATAATCATGCATATCAGAGAGCCAAATGCAAAGTATTTGTGTGCTGCTTTTAACCCTTTATATCCTGTATAAAAAGTTCCAACCATTGTAACTATTGCTCCGATTGACCAATATTTATGTGCTTTCATTTTATACCTCCAAATTGATTAAGCTGTTTCCAAAATAAATATCTCTGGATCATTAACAATATTATACCTTCCATTCATCACTTTCTACAAGTAAGAAAAGAAAAATACTCAATCCATGTAGAGATCGATGTAGCATTCACAGTTTTTAACCGCCTTATTGAAAATGTAATCTGCCATCTTATCAAATAATACAAAAGGATGTATCACGATAATTCTCCCATTACCTTGACGCATCCTTTCGTATTGTATTTTTTTCTATTCTTCTTAATGACAGCTATGGTTTCCACATCCATGTTCACCACATGTATGTCCCTCTCCGTGGCTGTGCTCATGGTGAGAACACTTAACATCTGGATTATAATCAAGTGTATCATTGATAAAAGCTTCTACTGCTTTATCTGCATCTCCTGAAACTCCGCCAAAAAGCTTAATGCCTGCTGCCGCTAACGCAGTCTGGGCACCTCCTCCTATTCCGCCGCAGATCAAAACATCAGCATTTAATGCATTAAGAACTCCTGCCAATGCACCATGTCCGCTTCCATTCGTATCTACTACTTCTGAATACAATCTATAATGATAAAATCATAAAATTCCCTTAATCTCTCAATAAGTGACCTCATAATCAGTTCCCTGCTCATTGCGTTTACCAAAGATACCTCAATCGCTGATAATTCTATATTGGCCGGTATCAGATCCACACCTTCCTTATGATGAAGGATTGTTTTTTCCATGTTCAGTTTTTCATCATTCACAATATTTAGCATCAGCGTTGCAAGAGAATACTCCATTTCATCCGGTTCCTCATACCCTAAACTAATTGTGAGACTGCCCTGCGGATCTGCATCTATCAGAAGAACCTTTTTCCCTTCCTGTGCCAATCCGATTCCTAAATTCACGCACGATACCGTCTTTCCAACTCCACCTTTTTGATTTGATACTGCTATGCACCTGCTTCGCACTGTCACCACAAAGTTCTCCGATTACGTCAATACTCCTCTTTCCTGTATTGTGGTCAACTTGACTACAATTCTTTCTGCCTGCCTTTTTTTTGATGGCATCATATTTCATCTTATAGGCATAGGCCTTTTCACTTGGTGTAATTTGCTCTCTCTGCAAATTGGAATCGACCATGATCACTACTGCTTCATCATCCTGCAACATACAAATGATTACCGGAATTTTCTTATATCCCAGCTTCTCAGCCGCATATTTTCTTCTGTGGCCAGAAATAATTTCGTAGTAGCCTTCAATCTTTGGACGAACAATCAATGGATTCAGTACACCATACTTTTTTATGCTGTCCTGCAGCTCAATCATCTGACTGTCTCCGATCACTTTAAATGGATGATTTGAAAATGCTCTTAACCGTTCCATTTCAATCTCAACAACTTTTTCATCCGGATCTCTTACATCCGTTTTTTTATCCATAAGCTATCCTCCTCTAAAATATCTGTAACGAAAAAATCCGCCCAGAATAGATTCTTAATCTAATCTGAGCGGATAGATCCGTCAGGCCTGTTTTGTTCAGGCAAGAAAACCATATTTACATTCATTGACACCCCAATCCTTATCCTACGCTGTAGTTATCTCCGTTCGGTGCCAGGATTGAATTATTGCATTGGTGCCCGTTAAGAAATTTCGGTGCTCGATATCTGCGTTTAAGTGTTCTCTCGGTGCTCATGAGCACCGGAAAAAAGAAAAAGCAGCAATGAGCTTTTACGATCATTGCTGCAAAAAATGCACGTTCCCAGGGGGAATCGAACCCTCAACTAGTGCTTAGGAGGCGCTTGTTATATCCATTTAACTATGGGAACAAATGCCGTATTTTCGGGCTTTTTCAGCCTTTTCGGTCACGGCGACCAACTTTATGAACTCAATCACTTTCGTGATGAATTATCTCTTTCTTATCTCTTCTGATTTTTCAGATTTCGCTTCCTTAAGTGATCCTCAAACGCTACCCTTTTTCTTCAAAAAGGTTCCGCCATGGTTCTACCTTAGGAGGCGAACACTCTATCCTACTGAGCTACAGAGATTTATATGTTACGTGAACATATATCGTATTTTCATACTGCATTTTATTATAATTCATTTTCATGTGTTCCGCAACTATTTTCTCTTCCTACCCGCTCCGGATGTAATTTCTGTGTAACTGTTCACGGGTAGCACTTTGGGAACCGACGATTTTTTATAGACCTTTACGCAAAATGAGCCGTTCCCATCATCCATATTTTTCCTTTAAACCGACGTCCCGGAAGCGGTTCTCCAAGCAGGTCCATCTTATTGATACCTACGCGGAAATACAGCTCGTTGCATTCCACCTTGAGATCATAGATTTCCTCGCCGGTAAACCTGTTTTTCTTACATACAACCTCTTTGATCTCGCCTAAAATCGAATACTGATCGCACTCGATCCCGCTTGGCATAAAAGTTGTATCGACGATCGAATAAATATCCTCTCTCGTCGCCCGGCGCGATGCCATCGAATAGAGATCCAGATCCTCGATTGTTAAGGACTCCATCGCATCCTCGTCGCCATTTTTTGCCGCTTCCAAAAGTTCATCCCGGTTTTTCGCCGCCACTTTGGCTTTTTCAATCTGCAGCGCCGTCTTTTTGATCGGAAGAAGCACCTTGCCCCGATTGGCAAATCCTGCCAGGCTGACCGAAGTCACCTGTAAGCGCTCGCGCTCTTTCCGGTAACACTCCCTGTATTCGATCGGATTCAAGAGATAAAAGATCAGCGAAAGCCCTACCTTATACTCATCCAGAAGCCCCGCATAGGTTTCCTTCTCCGTATGACGCTGAATGGAACATTCTGCCCGCGAGGTTACCTCCTCGTTCAGGATATAGGGATAATAATACTCTATCTCCATCTCATCCTGCTCATTCAGCTCCCCATACATCGCCACGCCGATCCCCGGCGCAACTTCTGTCTTGATCTCATATAATTCGGTCTCCCTGTCAAGCTGAAGACAGCTGGAGGTTCCCGCCTCTCTCGCCAGACAGCGAAGCAGGCACGGATGTCCTTCTTCTTCTGATACATACTAAATCCGGCAGCTCGCAAAAAACGATGCATATTGACTCCTTCTAACTACAATCCGCAGCTGCTGCCAACACATACAGCCGCCTCATTTCTATCCTTTATTTTCCTTACTTATACCCAAGCGCACGCTCCAGTGCTTCCTTCTCTTCACTTCCTAAAAGCACCTCGGTCTTGCCCTCTACGACATCCTTCAGATACAGGTAACAGCCTTCACGGCTGTGAACAGAATTCAGCACAAATCCCGTGTTGTTATCATCCAGCATGGCAATGACAAAACTCAGATTGCCGCCCATGCCCTTAAACGCATTGTACTTGACAATACCGGTTTTCTGGTATCCAGCCTGCGCCTTGGAGACAACCGAATCCACCAGGCGTTTTGTATCTCCGTCCTTTGCCCGCAGATACTCGGTCTCATCCACCAGTTCCATGATCGTGTCTTCGAGCGTCTCCGCATCTTTTCCCCGCATAAACATATCATATCTGCGATACAACTTCCTATACTGCGAAAAACAGATGACGGACGCAATAAATGATATGAGTGTCAGGATCGCCAGAACGATCACGATAACCCCCGGATCGATGCCAATCCCGCTAAAAATACTGCTCTCCATCTTTCATTCCTCATTTCCCATCATCCGTCCCCTGGGACGAATTTTGTGTGATTACTGTCTTAATGACTCCAAAAGCTCAATCAGACGTTCCAGTTCCGCTGATGAATAGTATTCGATCTCGATTCTGCCTTTATTCTTATCCTTGCGGTTGATCGAAACCTTCGTTCCCATAACTCCTTTCAGCTTCTCTTCCACATCCTTGAAAAAGACCTCCATATCGCGTTCCGGCTCTGCTTTCTTTTTCGCCTTTTTCGGCTTCAAAAGCTCTTTCACCAGACGCTCGACCTCGCGGACGCTCAAATGATTTTCTACTGTTTTAAGTGCCAACTGGTACTGTTTTTCACCATCTTCCAGCGAAAGAAGCGCTCTTGCATGACCTCCGGTAAGCCGGTCCTGAATCAGCATCTCCTGCACTCTCTCATCCAGTTTCAAAAGACGCATGCTGTTCGTGATCGTCGCACGGTTCTTCGCTACGCGCTCTGCCACGTCCTCCTGACGCAGCCCAAACTCCTGAATCAGCATCTGGTAGGCTTTCGCCTCCTCAATCGGATTTAAATCTGCACGCTGTACATTCTCGATCAGGGCGATCTCCATCGTCTGCTGTCTCGTATACTCGCGCACGATCACCGGAACTTCCCGAAATCCTGCCAGTTTGGCAGCTCTCCACCGGCGCTCTCCGGCAATCAGCTCATAACGATCGCCCTTTTTCTGAACCAGAAGCGGCTGCAGCACGCCGTAACGGCGGATGGATTCTGCCAGCTCTCCGAGCTGTTCTTCATCAAACATCTTACGCGGCTGGCTGACATTTGGCTCAATCTCCGAAATATTTAGAAATTTCTCTTTTTCCACCTCAACGATCTTTACGACCGGCTCCGCTTTTGCCGTCTGTGTCTTCGATTTTACCGCCGTCTCCCCGGCTGTGCGGGTTTTTCCTTCTGTCGTCGTCTTTCCGGATGCCTTTGCAACTCCCACACGGCTGCCTTTTCCCACTGTTTTCGCAGCTGTCTTTCCGGCAGACGCCGATTTTTTCTGTTTTTTAGATCCCGGAAGCACCATATCCAGCTCTTCCAGGCTCTTTTTCTCTATCTCCTGTTCCGTCTCACGAACGGAAGTCTTTTTTCCGGCTTCATCCGATGGCTTTGCGCTGCTTTTTCCCGCTTCTGCATCCTCGTAATCATTTCCAAAAAAAGCTCCCAGTCCTCTGCCAAGCCCCGTTCTCTTTGACATTTCCTTCCTCCTCACGAACCTCCCGACGCCCCCGGCAGGCATCCTTTCTGAATTTCACTTCACCGTTATTTTCCTGCCTACAGCTCTTCTCCCCGGCTGATCACCTCTGCTGCCAGCAGACGGTAGCTCTCTGCACCGGTCGAACGGCTGTCGTACAGGTTGATCGGCATTCCGTGGCTCGGCGCCTCCGCCAGTCGCACATTTCTCGGTATGATCGTCTTGTAAATCCGCTCATTTAAGTTCTGTTTTACATTCTCTACGACCTGCAGGGAGAGATTCGTTCTCGCATCATACATGGTAAATACCACGCCCTCCAGCTCCAGCGACGGATTCATCTTTTTCCGGACCAGACCGATCGTCCGGAGTACCTGGCTCAATCCTTCCAGCGCATAATATTCGCACTGGATTGGCACCAGCACCGTATCTGCCGCTACCAGCGCATTGATCGTCAAAAGACTCAGCGACGGCGGGCAGTCGATGATAATAAAATCATACTGATCGCGGATTGTCTCCAGATAACCGTTTAACACCGACTCTTTATTTTCCACATCCAGAAGTTCAATCTCAGCTCCTGCCAGATTCGAATCCGAAGGAAGAACATCCAGATTTTCCTGAACATCGCGCATCAGACAGTCCTCCAGTGTGCAATCGCCCAAAAGCAGCTCATAGACTGTATCTTCAATCTGTTCTTTTTCCAATCCCAAACCAGTGGTTGCATTTCCCTGCGGATCAAAATCGATCGTCAGAACCCTCTGTCCCGCCTCTGCCAGGCATGCCGACAGGTTGATCGCCGTTGTCGTTTTACCTACGCCGCCCTTCTGATTTGCAATCGCAATCGTTCGTCCCATACCGTATTCCTTCCATTTCCTCGGTTTTATCTCACATGAAAGACAGGAAAAAGCCTTCCCGCAGGCATCCGCACAGCGATTTCCAGCTTTTTCCCGTTCTTGTCTTGCCTAATAGTATAACACACTTAAAACTCATTTCCTACTTTTTTAGAAAAATTTCATTTAAAATGTTTCACGTGAAACATCGGCCCCACCGTCTCCCCCAGAGCACACCATTTATCTGCCAGACACACAATCCATGCCTCGCGGCACTGAGGCGGCACCGGTATCAGCGGAAACATATGACGTGCGATGATATTTTTTTCCTTCCAATTTAAATGGTAATCTCTCTGTGCATTTCCAAGCGCTGTTTTCGGGTGACGGAAGCCGTGCAGGCGGTGCGAGGAATCCTTCTGATGCCAGTCATACAAAAAATAATCGTGCAGCAGTGCCCCTCTCACAAGTGATTTTGGTTCCAAGCGAATCTGCCACCGTTCCATCATCCAAAGGCTTGTGTAGGCAACATTGAGGCTGTGGCGGTAAATGGATGTCGTACCATGCTGCATCGCCAGCTTCTCCTCGTCTAAGCGCCCTTCCTGCTTCAGTTCGCGTATCGTTTCCGCCAGCAGCCGCTGCCTGCCCGCCGACAACTGAAAAGATTTCTCTGTCTTCCGTTCCATACGATGCTGAAAGCATAACTTATTTTCCTTCTTTATCATATCGCGCATTTCTTTCCTCATCGATTGATTTTTTGATACGTGAACATTATAATGAATTTAATATCGATTTTCAATGAAATTTTGTTTACATAAAATGGCATGTTCATAACTGTTCACAGGTAGAAATTTTCCAAACTGAAAATCCCGAACGCTACAGTTCTGGTTGCAGATTTTTCCGATTTGAAATGCGAAGCATCGGCAAAATCCCGTTACTTGGGCACACATCTGTGAACAGATATTCTGTGAAAAAACGCTGGAAATAGCTGAACTGGAATACAGGAAAATATGATATAATGAGCGCAAGTGAGCCAGAAAGCTGCTTGCAGATTTATGGCGAACGGCGAATGGCGATCACGATAGCTGCGTCAGCAGCGGTAAGCATCGAAGATGCGAATCGTGATATAATGAGCGCAGAAGAAAAGAATGCGGCTGCGAAGCAGACATATTCTTTTCTTGCGCCATTAAGGAACGAACAGCCATGCGAAGCAGGGCGGTAGAGCGCGATAGCGCGGGTTCGTGAGTGGACGGGTGAGAATACGTTCATATGATATATATGAACACTTAGCGATGCATTTTCGATCCTAGTGCGAGTCATACCTAAATACTTAATGAAGCCAAGACAAAGGCGATAGCTGAATTTAGTATTTATGGTATAATAGAATTACTTGATGAGATATTTTCGAGTTTAATTTTTCGATTCAAAAGGAGTTTTCTATATGAACACAAAAAACAAGATCATGACCTGCCTGATGCTGTCCGCCGGCGGCGCAGTTTCACTGGCACTTTTAAATAAATATATTCAATTTTCTGCCACCTCCCGCGGTCTGACCCGGGAAGAGAATTCTCTCTGCTACAAATGGCGGCTGGGAAATATCTACTATACAAAATGCGGTTCCGGCAAACCGCTTCTGTTGATTCACGATCTGCACTTTGCATCGAGCGGCTATGAGTGGGAATCCATCCGCGAACAGCTCAGCCGCTCCTACACCGTCTACACGCTCGACCTTCTCGGCTGCGGACGTTCCGAGAAGCCGAACCTGACCTACACAAATTACCTGTTCGTCCAGCTGATCTGTGATTTTATCAAATCTGAGATCGGACATCGGACCAACATTCTCTCCACCGGTGATTCAGCGGCACTGTCTATCATGGCGTGCAGCAACTCTCCAGAACTGTTTGATCAGATCATGCTCATCAACCCGAGCAGCCTTACCGACTGTTGTCAGCTTCCGGGTAAAAATGCCAAGCTTTATAAGCTTCTTCTGGATCTCCCGCTGGCTGGAACGCTCATTTACCACATTGCGTGCAGCCGCTCTATGATCGAAGAGGCATTCCGCACCAAATATTTTTACAATCCGTATACCGTAAAACCGGTTCAGATCGACCGCAGCCACGAAGCCGCACATCTCGGTGAATGTCCAAAAGCGATCTTCTCCAGTATTGAATGCCGCTATACCAAGTGCAATATTTCCAATGCTCTCAGGAAGATCGACAACAGCATCTTCATCATCGGCGGTTCCGAGGAACCGATGATCGAGGCGACGATTCAGGATTACAAGATTTATAATTCCGCAATCGAGTCCTCTATCATCCCAAAGACCAAACATCTGCCGCAGTTAGAACAGCCGGATGCCGTGATGGATGCGATCCATATGTTTTTTTCTTAAAAAAGGATAATGCGTATGCATACCGCGGAGCGTTTTTTCGTCATAGGACGAAGCTTATTACTGTTCACGCATACGTGCCCAGTAACGGAATTTGCCGCATTTAAATACGGCAAATTCCTGCTGCCACCACGTTTTCTTACGGCACTTTCGGTTCCAAAAGTGCCTACCCAGCAACAGCTACTCTCTCTTTCCCACATCTCCATAAAAATTGCTTTTTCATACTCATGCCATGATGCAGATACCATTTTTCCAGTATCTTTCATATTCACAGCGTCATCCTTCCGTGCGCCTTGTTTGTTGCTTCTTGATAGGAACGGTCCTAATGTTTCATCCAGGTCCCGCCGCACTATCTATATACAAACAAAACCCCCGGAATGCTCCTCTTTATTCTACATTATTCCCACTCGATCTCCTCGGCTTTCGCACAAAAAACTATATTCTGTAACGAAAACTCAAATTTTATAAATTTTCCCTATTATTTCCAGCTCTGCCATCGCCTCTACCCGCTTCTCCAGATTTCCTCTGTCATATGCCTGATACGGCTTCTGGAACACAATCTTCCAGGACAAATATTCAGTCATATATTTTTGTTTAAACCCCGCCTATATGAAAAAGAAAGACTGCATACCCTACGTGTTCCATATACAGTCTTTCTCTATCTACCTTTTGATTGCTTTATTTCAGCGGCTCCCGCGACGGCGTTCCCGCTTTTCTCGGATACTTCTTTCCCGTCCTCTCTGTCTTATGAATCCGGACCAGGTTACGCTCATCCTCATTGGCAAGGTGGAAGGAAATCACATCCTCCAGCTCGCCGCCCAGCTTGCGGATCGCACCTTTTCCCGTCTTCATCTCTTCCTCCAGTTTGCCCGATTTGTACGGCACAAACCAGCCACCCACCTTGACAAACGGCAGGCAGTATTCCGACAGCGTGGACAGATTTGCCACCGCGCGTGAAACGCAGAAATCAAATGTTTCACGTGAACATTATCATGTGCTGCATCCTCCGCCCGTCCGTGAACCGCCTGAATTTTTTCCAGTTCCAATGCCTGAATTACCTCGTTCAGAAAGTTGATCCGCTTATTTAAAGAATCGAGAAGCGTGACCTTTAAATTTGGAAATGCAATCTTTAACGGGATACCCGGAAATCCAGCTCCCGTTCCAACATCGATCAACGTATACTCTTTCTCTGCCAGATCCGGCACCGCTTTCACAAGTGCCAGACTATCCGAAAAATGTTTGGTCACAACTTCCTTCTGTTCCGTGATCGCTGTCAGATTCACCATCGTATTCCAATGAATCAACAGTTCATAGTAATCGTAGAACTGCTTGATCTGGTGTTCATTTAACGTGACACCCATCTCCTGCGCTTCTTTCTGAAGCTGCTCGGTAAAGTCTGCCGGAGGCAGAACCACACCGCTTTCTACTTTATTTTCTTCTGCCATAAATATATCCTTTATGATATGTTCTATTTTTTCTCAGGTTCTTATCTATCTTACATTTTGAGTTGCTGCAATGCGTTTACCTGTTTCCATGCAGTCTCTGAATCCGCTCGTTTCTATATTTACAGTTCTTTCTTCTCTTCCCCATGTCCCGCATGGCGGCTCTGCTCTAAGTGTACCAGCAGCACCGAAATATCCGCCGGTGACACGCCCGCGATTCGGGATGCCTGACCGATATTTGCCGGTTTATAGAGATTTAATTTCTGTACTGCCTCACGGCGCAGGCTTCCGACCGTGGAATAGTCGAAGTTTTCATCCAGCTTCCGGCTCTCCATCTTCTTGAACTGTGCAACCTGCTGCAGCTGGCGGCGGATATAGCCGTCATACTTGATGTTGATGTTGATCTGCTCGATCACATCTTCCGGAAGTTCCGGACGGTTCGGATCCAGCTCTGCCAGTGCTTCATAGCTTAACTCCGGACGGCGTACCAGCTCTGCCAGCGTTGCCGCGGTCTTGAGCGGGGTGCTTCCGTGGCGCTCTAAAAATTCCTGCACTTCTTTTCCAGCGCCAATGTTGATCTTCTCCAGACGCTTTGCCTCTTCCTCGATCATTTTTTCTTTCCAGAGGACACGCTCATACATCGCATCACTGACCAGTCCAATCTCATGCCCGATCGGGGAAAGACGCAGATCCGCGTTGTCCTGACGCAAAAGCAGGCGGTATTCCGCACGCGACGTCATCATCCGGTACGGTTCATGGTTTTCTTTGGTAACAAGATCGTCGATCAAGACACCGATATACGCCTGGGAACGGTCGAGGATGATCGGTTCTTTTCCCAGCACTTCGCGCGCCGCATTGACACCCGCCATAAAGCCCTGTACCGCCGCTTCCTCATAACCGGAGCTTCCGTTAAACTGACCGCCGCTGAACAATCCCCGGATCGCCTTAAATTCCAGCGATGCCTTTAACTGGCGTGCATTGATACAATCGTACTCAATTGCATATGCATTTCGAACAATTTTTACATTTTCGAGTCCCGGCACGGTACGGTACATCGCGTACTGCACATCCTCCGGCAGGGAACTGGACATACCGCCCAGATACATTTCATTCGTATAAATTCCCTCCGGCTCGACAAAAACCTGATGACGGTTCTTATCTGGAAATTTTACCACCTTATCCTCGATCGATGGACAGTAACGCGGACCTGTTCCCTCGATCGCGCCCGAAAAGAGGGGCGATCGATCCAGGTTGTTGCGGATGATCTCATGTGTTTTCTCATTGGTATAGGTCAGCCAGCAGGACACCTGCTCCTTCTGCACCGACTCCGGATCGGTGGAAAAAGAAAATGGCACAACCCTCTCATCGCCGAACTGCTCTTCCATCTTAGAAAAATCGATGCTGCGCTTATCAACACGCGCCGGTGTGCCCGTCTTGAAACGGAACATCTCGATTCCCAGCTTTTTCAGGGAATCTGTCAGATGGTTTGCCGCCTGCAGACCATTCGGTCCGGTCGGATTGCTCACATCACCATAGATACATCTCGCTTTCAGGTACGTTCCCGTTGCCAGCACCACCGCCTTGCAGTAATACGTCGCGCCGGAGTACGTTTTCAGTCCTTTGATCTGACCTTCTTCCACGATCAGCTCTGCCACCTCTCCCTGACGGATCGTCAGGTGATCGGTATTTTCCATGGTACGGCGCATCTGGCGGGTGTATTCCTGCTTGTCCGCCTGCGCGCGGAGCGAATGCACCGCCGGTCCCTTAGACTGGTTGAGCATCTTGGACTGTATAAAGGTTTTATCTATATTTTTTCCCATCTCGCCACCGAGCGCATCCAGCTCGCGCACCAAGTGGCCCTTCGAGCTTCCGCCGACATTCGGGTTGCACGGCATCAGGGCGATGCTGTCCACGCTGACGGTAAACACGATCGTCTCGAGTCCCAGTCTCGCGCTTGCCAGCGCCGCCTCACAGCCGGCGTGTCCCGCCCCGACGACCGCTACATCATAATTTTCTGTTAAACAGGGCATGTTTCCTCTTTCCTCTCTATCTCTGCGTTCTATTCAAGTCGAACGTCCGTGAGACTTGGCGCGTGATTCTGGTCAGCGTAAGCTGACATATTCTTTACAGAATCACTGCGCATCCTCGCGGAGCGTTTATCTCAGTCGGAGACAAGGCTTCCACCGAGACAAATTTGCTATTACTCACCACCTGAAGAGGTGGGAGTCTTCTCGACTGAGATAAACGCTGCGGCTCATGCGCCGTATGTTTCGCAGCCGATTTTACTGCAGCTGCACATTTCAATTCGATCAAACGCCTTATATTCTTTCTTGTTTTCAGATCCACCCTATCATACCACAAGGAAAGAAACCTTGCAAAAAAATTGATCTATTTCCCCATACAAAAATGGCTGAAAATTTCATTTACCAGATCCTCTTCCAGTGATTCCCCAAGGATCGTTCCAAGATGTTCATAGGCATCCATCAGATCAATCGAGAAAAAATCCTCCGGCATCGCATTGTCGATGCTTGTCTCGACCAGACGCAGGCTTTTCAGCGCCTGCTCCATCGCCGTCTTGTGACGGACGTTTGTCAGCATGACCTGATCGTTGAAATTCAGGTTTCCCTGCAAGAACATCGTCTGAATTTTTTCCTCCAATCGATCAATTCCCTGCTGTTCCTTCGCCGATACCGGAATCACTTCCTGCCCGCACGCTTCGCGAAGCGCTTCTTCTGTGAGAACCGGTTCCAGATCTGTCTTATTTAAGAGGACGATCACCTTCCGTCCCCGGATCAAATCGAGGATCTGACGGTCATTTTCATCCAGCTCCCTTGATCCATCGACCACATACAAGATCAAATCTGCCTCATCCGCAATCTTTCTCGCCCGTTCCACGCCAATCTTTTCAACGATATCCTCCGTTTCCCGGATGCCCGCCGTATCGATCAAATTTAAGCTAAGCCCGCGCAGACGGATATTTTCCTCCAGCGTATCGCGTGTCGTACCGGCGATCTCTGTCACAATCGCGCGCTCCTCTCCCAGCAGTACATTCATCAGAGACGATTTTCCTGCATTCGGCTTACCTAAGATCACGGTTTTGATCCCCTCCGTCATGATACGCCCGTTGTCAAACGTCCCGATCGACGTCTCCAGTTCCATCTCAATCGGCTGCAGCGTCTCCCGAAGGCGCTCCGGGTATCCGTCCAGGGAAATATGCTCCGGATCATCAAGTGCGGACTCAATAAAGGCGATCTCATAGATTAGTTTTTCGCGGAGTTCCCGCACTTTCCGCGACATTGAACCGCTCAACTGGCTGACCGAAGACTGCAGCGCATACTCATTTTTCGACTGGATCACATCGATCACGGCTTCCGCCTGCGAAAGATCAATTCTGCCATTTAAAAACGCCCGCTTCGTAAATTCGCCTGGTTCCGCCAGCCGCGCCCCACATTTTACCGCCAGCTCCAGAATCCGCTTCATCACCAGAACGCCTCCGTGACAGTCAATCTCTACCGTGTCCTCCGCCGTATAACTGTGCGGACCGCGCATCAAAAGAAGAAGCACTTCATCGATCCGTTCCTCTCCATCCCGAATATATCCATAATGAATCGTATACGTTTTCTGCTCTGAAAGCCTCTTCCCCGCCACCGCCGGTTCAAACATCCGCTCCGCCACCGCAACAGCGTCCGAACCGCTAATCCGGATAATCCCAATCCCCGAACTCGAAAGCGCCGTCGCGATCGCGGCGATTGTATCTGTATATACCATATATATATAAATCCTTCCTTGCTTTTTATCTTCTTATTCTATACCATATGGAAGCATTTTCCCATCTTTATTTACAAATCTCGTCTAATATTTATTTCTTTTTTCATGTTTTCACGATAAACCTCTCGCGCTCGATCCCCCACAAAAAAGAAGGTCTAGATACCTCCAGACCTTCTTCGTCACACTTATTTACTTCTCATATCTCCCATACCCGTCACTTCTCTCGCGTCTGCCCTCACGCTTCAGCGAAATAATCACATGCCGGAACGGATCCTCGCCCTCGCTGCGGGTGGTGACATACTTGTCATTCTGCAGCGCTGCATGAATGATCCGTCTCTCATACGGGTTCATCGGCTCCAAAGATACGGAACGTTTCGTTCTCTTTACCTTGTAAGCAATGTTCTTTGCCAGTGTCTCAAGCGTCTCTTTCCGTCTCTCGCGGTAATTCTCGGTATCGAGCTTCACGCGGACGTAATTCTCGCTCTTCTTGTTGACAACCAGGCTGACCAGATACTGGAGAGAATCCAGGGTCTGACCTCTCTTACCGATCAAAATACCCATATCCTCGCCGGAGAGGTCAATGTTCATCTCGCACTCTTCCTCATTGAAAGCCGCTGCGATCTTCACATCTAAGTTCATCGCATCAAATACCTGGCTTAAAAAGTCGATCGCACGATCCTCGAGCGTCTCTTTTTTCTTAGCACGGATGATCGCCGGTTTCGCGCCGATCCCCAGAAATCCGGCGCTTCCTTTTTCGACCACTTCGTACTCTAATTTATCACTGGTGGTTTCCAGTTCAATCAGTGCCTTTGTTACTGCCTCATCGACTGTCTTAGCGGTAACCGTAATCATATCCATCCTGCGCCCTCCTTCTATTTTTTCGCGTGCTTATCGTTGTACTTCTGCACCATCTTGGCCTTGGAAGCCAGACTGCCCGGCTTCGGATCGGAATTGTAAAATGCTTCAGACGCCTCCATCTGCTTTTTATTGCGGGAGATCTTGTCCTCTTTCGCCTTGCTTTCCGCATCCTCGCGTGCCTGCAGCGCCTTTAAATTCACGCTTGCCTTCTCGCTGACATTGGCCGGCGGCAGACCTTTTCTCGCTCTCTTCTTGTTCATCTTCTCCACGTTGCGGCGGATCAGATCATCGACATCGATCTTGTTCATATGTGCATTTACGATCAGCTGCTGAACGAGCTGGAATGCACCCTGAACGACCCAGTAGATACCGATCGCGGACGGCAGGGAGAAACAGAAGAATACGGACATCAGCGGCATCGTGATCATCATGCTGTTCATCATGCTCGCGCCCGGCGCGTCCTGATCCACCTGCTGTAAATTGGAAATCAGCTTGGTGGAGAGCCACTGGGTCAGACCTGCAAGGATCGGGATGATCCATGCGATCGTGATGTGGTTAAAACCGGTAAACGGCGGAGTTGCCAGATTGATGCCGAAGAAATAGTTCATCTGCTCAATCTTGCTCGCATTTTCTGCGATCGTCGAAGAGATCTGCGGGAATAAACTTTCCAGCGTATCCCATCCAGCCGGTGTCAACTTATATAACATATCTACGACTTTGTTTGCCACGGTGTAGTCTACCTTGTCCACCGCCATGCCGACACCGCTTGCCAGTTCGGAAATCTTGTTGACGTAATCCGGCTGCTCCATCAGCGGGTTCGCTACGTTGTCAAAAAAGACACGTACTGACGGTACATATGCCGGAATGTTGTAGATAACCCGGTACAAAGCGAAGATAATCGGAAGCTGAATCGCCATCGGCAGACATCCTGCCATCGGATTCGAGCCATATTTCTCATAGACTGCCTGCATCTCGACCTGTTGTTTAGCCATCGATGCCTGATCGGTTTTTCCCTTATACCTATTCTGAACCGCCTTGATTTCAGGGTTCATAAGCGACATAAGTTTTGACGATTCCTGCTGTTTGATCGTCAGAGGAAATAACAGTAACTTTGTGATAATGGTAAACAGGATGATACACAGACCGATATTCATGATCCCCATGCTGCTGGTAATCCGGAATAAAAAGTCCATGATATAACCAAACACGCTGGCGATCGGTCCCATGATCGAACCTGCCTTTGTCGCAACTAAAACGCTAACGTCCAATGAACTACCTCCTCATCCTTTACGGAACTGGATCATAACCGCCTTCTGCAAATGGATTACAGCGAAGAATCCGCTTACATGCCAAAATCATACCTTTTACAGCGCCGTACTTTTTAAGTGCCTGGATGGCGTACTCCGAGCACGTCGGCGTGTACTTGCAGTGAGGTCCTGTCATAGGGGAAATATAGAGCTGATATCCCCGAATCATCTTTATCAAGATCTTCTTAATCAATATTCTCACTTCGATTCTCCAGAATGTTATGCAGTCCGCATAAGTGCAGGTATGCACTCTCAATTTTTTTGAAGTCTGCTTCTTTCGCTGCCGGTCTGGCAACGACTACGATGTCTAATCCGAGTCTGACTCTGTCCTTATTTAACCGATAGCTCTCCCGTACCAACCTTGTCACGTGATGGCGGACCACGCTGTTTCCAACCTTTTTGCTGACGGAGATACCGATCCGAGGCTCCTTCCCGTCATCCACCCGCTTCACGTACATAACCAGAAGCTTATTGGCATAGGATTTCCCTGTCTTGTAAACCTTTTGAAATTCGCTGTTCTTCTTAATTGAATTAAAACGCTTCATTAAAATCACCAATTCCCCTGCACCGAGTGTGCATCGCAGAGCTTTTCTTAATATTCTTAGAACTTTTTCTATGAATATTAAGAAAGGCCACAATCTATAACTCGATTGCGGCCTCGTTCATTAAGCAGATAATTTTGCTCTACCTTTTGCTCTTCTGGCAGCCAGAACTTTTCTTCCACCTGCGCTGCTCATTCTCGCACGGAATCCATGAACTTTTGCTCTCTGTCTTTTCTTCGGCTGAAATGTCATCTTCATGTCTGCATACACCTCCTCATCCATAATATAGTAAGAGAAATCCACGCTTCCTCCGGCTCACGCCGAAATCCGCATTCTTCTCAACATAGTTAGACTATTGTAATTAAACATCTTCTCCATTATATAGAAGAATTCCGCATTCGTCAACCACTATTTTGATCTTTTTAATCCCCATAGAACAAGGAATTTCTGTGGTTTTTCCACCATTTCGATCCTGCGTCCCCACAGATCGATCGTCGATTGCTGTCGCGGCACCTTATTGTATACAGTATACACACCGGGACATTTCCATTTTGTGGATAAAAAAATCCTTATTTTATCAGCATTCCCGCCACCTATTCACAGCTTATCCTCCACTTATCCACATTTTGGGGATAACTTGTGGAAAAGCCGTGGAATACGATCTGGATAAGCTTCTGATTGTTCACACCCATTCACCAAAAAGCCTTATTTTTCGGCGTTTTTTCCACGTGGATAACTGAATTTCACTTATTCACATTGCGGGTTTTTATTGAAAAATGTGGACAAATCATGTAGAATAGAACTTAGATTGGGTTATTTTGCAGTTTTGGCTGCTTTTTACGTTTAGGAGACACAGTATGATAGAGAAAATTAAGGAAAAATGGGATGAAATTCTCCTCCATATTAAAGAAGAACACGAACTGACGGACGTTTCTTTCAAAACATGGCTGCTTCCGACGCAGCCTTATTCCATGAAAGACGGCACCCTTCAGATCTTGGTTCCGGATGTGCAGTTTCTCGGCTATATCAAAAAAAAATACGGACTTTTGATCCAGATTACCATCGAAGAACTAACCGGAATCGAGTGTGAGGTCGATTTTGTCACCATCGAACAGGTCGATGAGCCGCAAAAAGAGACGGACAAAAGCCATCTGATCAACCGCCCGTCCGAGGTCAGCCGCCAGCTCATCCAGGATGCGAACTTAAATCCGCGCTACACATTCGACACCTTCGTCGTCGGCGCGAACAATAACTTAGCGCACGCCGCTTCCCTCGCCGTGGCAGAATCTCCGGGTGAGATCTACAACCCTCTCTTCATTTACGGGGGTGTAGGTCTGGGAAAAACGCATCTTATGCACTCGATCGGACATTTTATCTTAAAAAACAATCCAAAAGCGAAGGTACTCTACGTTACAAGTGAGAAGTTTACGAACGAACTGATCGATGCGATCCGGAACAAAAACAATATTTCCACCACGGAGTTCCGTGAAAAATACAGAAACAACGACGTCCTCCTCATCGATGATATCCAGTTTATTATCGGTAAGGAATCGACACAGGAAGAATTTTTCCATACCTTCAACGCACTCTATGAAGCGAAAAAACAGATCATTATCTCCTCAGATAAGCCGCCGAAAGAGATTGAGACGTTGGAAGAACGGCTTCGTTCCCGTTTCGAATGGGGCTTGACCGTCGATATCCAGTCGCCGGATTATGAAACCCGTATGGCGATCCTCCGCAAAAAAGAGGAACTCGAGGGCTACAATATAGATAATGAAGTGATCAAGTACATCGCCACCAACGTCAAGTCCAACATCCGTGAGCTCGAGGGCGCCCTCACCAAGATCGTCGCCCTTTCCAAGTTAAATAACAAGGAGATCACGACGGAGCTGGCGGAGGAAGCGCTCAAGGATCTCATTTCCCCGAACGCGGAGAAGGAAGTGACCCCGGAGCTGATCATCCAGGTCGTTGCCGATCATTTTGGTATCACTCCGCTTGACATTTCCTCCCAGAAGCGCAACAAGGAGATCGTATTCCCGCGCCAGATCGTGATGTATATCTGCCGTTCGATGCTCGGAACTTCCCTGCAGAATATCGGCAAATATTTAGGCGGTCGGGATCACACAACGATCATCCACGGTCACGACAAGATCGCTGCCGATATGGAGAAAAACGAATCTCTTCGCAATACAGTGGAAATCTTAATGAAAAAGATCAGCCCACAGTAGGTTTCTTCCACAATTTCGCGTGGAAAAGTGGTTGAAAACCTGTGGATAACTTTTCCCACATTTTGCTCCATTTCAGGGCTGTGGATAATTCAAAAGTTATCCAGCCGGTTCCGGACAGTTTTACACAGCCTTTTTAACCATTCAAAAGGAGTCTGAACCCCTGTATTTTCAGGGCTGTCCGGAGAATTCCACATATTCACAGCCCCTACTACGATTGCGACGGAATTTATATATATCTTTTCTTTCCGTTCCACGTTATTTTTAGCAAAGGAGTTATCAACAAACATGAAGCTTTCATTTGAAAAAGATCATTTAATGAACGGCATCAACATTGTTCTGAAGGCCGTTCCTTCCAAAACCACTATGCCGATTCTCGAATGCATCCTGATCGATGCTGTTTCGGATGAGATCAAACTGACCGGCAACGATATGGAGCTGGGAATTGAGACGAAGGTCGAAGGAACGATCCTGGAACGTGGAAAAATCGCTCTTGATGCCAAGCTTTTTTCCGATATTATCCGCAAGCTCTCCGGCGAAAATTCTACGATCACGATCGAATCGGATGAAAAATACAACACGACGATCACCTGTGACAAGGCTATTTTCCAGATTCAGGGCAAGGACGGCGATGAATTTTCCTATATTCCCCACATTGAGCGGGATAAATTCATCACACTTTCCCAGTTTACCTTAAAAGAGATCATCCGCCAGACGATCTTCTCGATCTCGCCGAACGACAGCAACAAGATGATGACCGGTGAGCTGATGGAGGTCACCGGCAATGAACTTAAGCTCGTTTCCCTCGACGGACACCGCATGTCGATCCGCAAAGTTGCATTAAAAGAACAGTACAGTGATATAAAAGTCATCGTTCCTGGCAAGACTTTAGGTGAGATCAGCAAGATCTTAAACGGTGACAACGACTCTGAGGTACAGATTTTCTTCAGCACCAACCACATCATGTTTGAATTTGACGACACGATCGTGTTATCCCGCCTGATTGAGGGCGAGTATTTCCGGATCAATCAGATGCTTTCCTCCGATTATGAGACGAAAGTTACCTTGAACCGCCGTGATTTCATGGATGCGATCGACCGTGCGAGCATTCTCGTCCGTGAAAATGATAAGAAACCTTTGATCTTAAACTTTACCGATGAAGAAATGGAGTTAAAGATGCATTCCGCCTTCGGTACGATGGATGCACGTCTGGCGATTACCAAGTTTGGAAAAGACCTGATGATCGGCTTCAACCCGAAGTTTTTGGGTGATGCGCTGCGAATCATCGATGATGAGGATGTGACTCTGTACATGATGAATCCGAAATCCCCGTGTTTTATCCGGGACGAGGAGGAGACTTACATCTATCTGATCCTGCCGGTCAATTTCAATGCGGCAGCGATCTAACCTGCCATTTTTAGACAAGGCGGGTGCAGGCAGACAGTGACAGAAAGGATCTGAAATAAGATGGAGATAAAACTGAGAGATGAATTTATAAAACTGGGTCAGGCGCTTAAGGCAGCTGGTCTGGTAGAGTCCGGCGTGGATGCTAAATTTGCGATTCAGGACGGGCTTGTGAAGGTCAATGGCGCGGTGGAGATGCAGCGCGGCAAAAAGCTTTACGACGGGGACAAAGTCGAGTATGACGGAGAGACCGTAACAATCACCAAATAAAGGATGGTTTCATGTTTATCGAATCGATCGAACTCAAAAATTACCGCAATTACGGGGAATTACATATGGATTTTGATCCGGGGACGAATGTTCTCTACGGGGACAACGCGCAGGGTAAAACCAATATCCTTGAAGCGGTCTACGTGTGTGCGACGACCAAGTCCCACCGCGGCAGCAAGGACAGGGAGATCATCGAATTCGGAGAGGACGAGTCCCACATCAAGATGCAGCTTCGCAAGGACGATGTGCCGTACCGGATTGACATGCATCTAAAGAAAAATAAGACGAAGGGCGTGGCGGTCAACGGGATTCCGATCCGGCGGGCGAGCGAGCTTTTCGGCATTGTTAACGTGGTGTTTTTTTCGCCGGAAGATCTGAATCTTATTAAGAACGGACCGGCGGATCGGCGCCGTTTTATTGATCTGGAATTATGCCAGTTAAACCGGCTCTACGTCCATTCGCTGGTGCAGTACAACCGGGTGGTGATACAGAGAAATAAGCTCTTAAAGGAGCTGTTTTTCCATCCCGAGTACGAGGAGATGCTGGATATATGGGATATGCAGCTTGCTTCCTACGGGCGGGAGGTAAGCCAGTACCGGCGGAAATTTATCGGTGAATTAAACGAATTGATCTGTCCGATCCATCAGAAATTGTCGGGTGGAAAGGAAGAACTCATCATCCAGTATGAGCCGAACACGGAGGCAGATCAGTTGGAAGCGGCAGTCAAAAAGAGCCGCGAGGCGGACCGGAAGCAGAAGACGACGCTGGTCGGACCACACCGGGATGACTTAAGTTTCTATGTCAACGGAATTGACATCCGGCGCTTCGGTTCACAGGGACAGCAGAGGACGGCGGCATTATCGCTCAAACTGGCGGAGATTGAGCTGGTTAAAAAGATCAAAAAGGAGTATCCGATCCTGCTTCTCGACGATGTTTTGTCGGAGTTAGATGGAAAACGGCAGGATCATCTGCTCGCCAGCATCCGCCACATACAGACGATCATTACCTGTACGGGCTTGGATGATTTTATCAGCCACAGCTTCCAGATAGATAAGACCTTTCGGGTCGTGAGCGGGACGGTCACCTGTGAACGTCCAAACAAGACAACTAGTCAGACATAAAACAGCAAGTGAAGGAGGAACTATGGGTTCAGAATACAGTGCAGATCAAATACAGATATTGGAGGGATTGGAGGCGGTCAGAAAGCGTCCTGGTATGTATATAGGCAGCACATCTGTAAGAGGCCTCCATCACCTGGTGTATGAGATAGTAGACAACTCCGTGGACGAGGCGCTCGCTGGATACTGCAGCCACATTGAGGTGCAGATCAATGCGGACAATTCGATCACGGTACAGGATGACGGTCGTGGCATTCCGGTTGACATCCAGAAAAAGGCGGGTCTTCCGGCGGTTGAGGTTGTATTTACGATCCTGCATGCGGGCGGCAAGTTCGGCGGCGGCGGATACAAGGTATCCGGCGGTCTGCACGGCGTAGGTGCATCGGTTGTAAACGCCCTTTCCGAGTGGCTGGAGGTTGAGATCTGCCGCGATGGAAAGGTATATAAACAGCGCTATGAGCGCGGCAAAACGATGTATCCGCTGAAAGTAGTCGGTGAGTGTGCTCCGGATAAGCACGGCACACGGGTCGTATTCCTGCCGGATAAGGAGATTTTCGAGGAAACGGTCTACGACTATGATACGTTAAAAGTACGCCTGCGTGAGACGGCATTCCTGACGAAAAACTTAAAGATCACCCTGCGGGATGACAGAGAAGTGAAGCATGAGAAGACCTTCCACTATGAGGGCGGTATCAAGGAATTTGTCACCTACTTGAACCGAAGCAATGAGAAGCTCTATGAACCGGTTATCTACTGCGAGGGCATCAAGGACAAGGTATTTGTCGAGGTGGCGATGCAGCATAACGATTCCTACACGGAAAATATCTACACATTCGTCAACAATATCAATACCCCGGAGGGCGGTACGCATCTGGCTGGTTTCAAGAGCGCGCTGACGAAGACTTTTAACGATTATGCGAAGAAAAATAAGCTTCTGAAGGAAAATGAGCCGGCACTCAGCGGTGAGGATATCCGCGAGGGCCTTACAGCGATCATCAGCGTTAAGATCGAGGAGCCGCAGTTTGAGGGACAGACGAAGCAGAAACTCGGCAACAGCGAGGCCCGCGCGGCGGTCGATGCGATCGTGAGCGAGCAGCTGACATATTTCCTGGAGCAGAATCCAACGGTTGCCAAGATCATCTGTGAGAAATCAATTCTTGCCAAGAGAGCCCGCGACGCAGCCCGCAAGGCGCGCGAGATGACGAGACGTAAATCAGCGCTCGACGGCATGGCGCTTCCAGGAAAATTAGCCGACTGTTCCGACAAGAATCCGGAAAACTGCGAGATCTACATCGTAGAGGGAGATTCCGCGGGTGGTTCTGCGAAAGAGGCTAGAAATAAATCCAATCAGGCTATTCTGCCTCTTCGAGGCAAGATCTTAAACGTAGAAAAAGCAAGACTGGATCGAATTTACGGTAATGCGGAGATCCGTGCGATGATCACGGCATTTGGTACCGGTATTCATGAAGATTTTGATATTTCAAAACTTCGTTACAACAAGATCATTATCATGACCGATGCCGATGTGGACGGTGCTCATATCAGTACCCTGCTTCTGACGTTCCTGTATCGTTTTATGCCGGATCTGATCCGGGATGGACATGTATATCTGGCACAGCCGCCGCTTTATAAGATCGAGAAGAATAAGCGTGTTTGGTATGCATACAGCGATGATGAGCTGAATTCGATTCTGACTGAGATTGGCCGTGACAACAACAATAAGATCCAGCGTTATAAAGGTCTGGGCGAGATGGATGCGGAACAGCTTTGGGAGACTACTATGGATCCGGAGCGCCGAATTCTTCTCCGTGTACAGATCGACAGTGAGACTGCTTCGGAGGTTGATCTGACATTTGCTACCCTGATGGGGGATCAGGTTGAGCCGCGCCGTGAGTTTATCGAGGCAAATGCGAAGTACGTAAAGAACCTGGATATTTAATTAAATTTAAGTCACTTAAATCCTTTTGAGGACGAAAGGAGTATAGATGGAACCAAATATATTTGACAAAATTCATGACATTGATCTGAAAAAGACAATGGAAACGTCTTACATCGATTATGCGATGAGCGTTATCGCCGCCCGGGCACTCCCGGACGTGCGCGACGGCTTGAAACCGGTGCAGAGACGAGTGCTTTATTCGATGGTTGAGCTGAATAACGGTCCGGATAAGCCGCACCGTAAATCCGCCCGTATCGTCGGTGATACAATGGGTAAATATCATCCGCACGGCGACAGCTCCATTTACGGTGCATTGGTTAATATGGCTCAGAAATGGGCTACCCGTTACCCGCTTGTAGATGGACATGGAAACTTCGGTTCCATGGACGGCGACGGCGCCGCAGCGATGCGATACACTGAGGCAAGACTGAGCCGTATTTCCATGGAGATGCTGGCGGATATTGGCAAGAATACCGTTGATTTCATGCCGAACTTTGATGAGACTGAGAAAGAACCGACGGTTCTTCCGGCTCGTTTTCCCAATATTCTGGTAAATGGCGGCACCGGTATCGCCGTTGGTATGGCAACGAATATTCCGCCTCACAACCTGCGTGAGGTGATTGCTGCCGTTGTCAAGATCATAGACAACCGGGTGGAGGAAGACCGCCCGACTACTATCGAAGAACTGATGGAGATCGTAAAGGGACCTGATTTCCCGACAGGAGCAACGATTCTTGGAAAAGCGGGCATCGAAGAAGCGTACAGAACCGGACGCGGCAAGATCCGTGTACGGGCTGTATACAATATCGAGGCCATGGCAAATGGCAAGAGCCGTATCATCGTGACAGAGCTTCCTTATGCAGTGAATAAGGCTCGTTTGATCGAAAAGATCGCAGAGCTTGTAAAGGATAAAAAGCTTGATGGAATCACGGATCTGCGTGATGAATCCAACCGTGAGGGACTTCGGATCTGCATTGAACTGCGCCGTGATGTGAATGCCAATGTCATCATGAACCGTCTGCTGAAGCATACACAGCTGCAGGACACCTTTGGTGTGATTATGCTGGCGCTGGTTAATAATGAGCCGCGTATCTTAAATCTGCAGCAGATCCTGGAATATTACCTAAAGCACCAGGAGGATGTGGTAACCAGAAGAACCAAATATGATCTGAACAAGGCAGAAGAGAGAGCCCATATTTTGGAAGGTCTTTTAAAGGCACTGGATCATATCGATGAGGTTATTAAGATCATCCGCGGTTCTGCCAATGTTCAGGCGGCGAAAGCTCAGTTAATGGAGCGTTTTGATCTTTCGGATGCACAGGCACAGGCCATCGTAGATATGCGTCTGCGTGCTCTGACCGGTTTGGAACGCGAGAAACTGGAAAATGAATATAAAGAGCTGGAGGCAAAGATTGCAGAGTTGAAAGCGATTCTGGCAGATGAGAAGAAACTTCTGGGTGTTATCAAGGAGGAGATCTCCCTCATCGCTGATAAATACGGAGATGACCGCCGTACCGCCATCGGATATGATGAATACGATATGTCTGCGGAGGATTTGATCCCGGATGATGATATTGTTGTGACCATGACCAATTTTGGCTATATTAAGAGAATGTCCAGCGATAACTTCAAGAGCCAGAACCGCGGTGGCAAGGGAATCAAGGGGATGCAGACTATTGAGGAAGATTATATCGAAGATCTGCTGATGACCACAACCCATCATTATGTGATGTTCTTTACCAACAAGGGACGCGTATACCGTCTGAAGGGCTACGAGATTCCGGAGGCAGGACGCACTGCCAGAGGTACTGCCATCGTGAATCTGCTTCCGCTGATGCCAGGCGAGAAGATCACATCCATCGTTCCTATGAAGGAGATCGATGATGAGAAATATCTCTTCATGGCAACCCGCAATGGTATGGTTAAGAAGACTCCGATGAAGGAATACAGCAATGTCCGCAAGAACGGTCTTCAGGCGATTGTACTTCGTGATGACGATGAATTGATCGAAGTTAAGGCTACCGATAATACCGAAGATATTTTCCTGATCACAAAGAAAGGTATGTGTATCCGATTCCATGAGACGGATGTCCGCGTGACAGGCCGTGTTTCCATGGGGGTTATCGGCATGAAGTTTGATGAAGGCGATGAAGTCATCGGTATGCAGATGGCCAGCCAGGGAGAATGCCTGCTGGTAGTATCGGAAAATGGTTATGGAAAACGCACTCCGATTGATGAATTTACAGCCCAGAACCGAGGCGGCAAGGGCGTGCGCTGCTATAAGATCATCGACAAAACCGGTGATTTGGTGGGTGCAAAGCTGGTAGATAATGAGCGCAAGATCATGCTGATTACCAATGAAGGCATTATCATCAAGATGGCAGTCAGCGACATCTCGATTATCGGACGCAATACCTCCGGTGTGAAGCTGATGAGTATTGATGCTGAATCCGGCATAGCAGTTGCAAGCATCGCCAAGGTGCGGGAGAGCGACAAGGATGAGGATGAAGAAGACGAACTTCTGGAGGAACAGGACGGAGAAGAAACCGAATCTGAGAATACAGAAGATGTCATGGCTGAACTGTAACGAATAAAAAGTAAAAAAGATCAGATATCCTTGATCTTTGAAAAGAAAATCATAAAAAAGAGAATATCCGGCAATTCATAAACTGGAATTAGCGGGTGTTCTCTTTTTGATCTTTATAAGGCGCAGTATTTTAACAGCGTCACAGCGTCGTTTCTCTCTGAATGAGTCGGCACCTGAATTCCTGGTAGGTAAATTCAGATTCACGGTTTTCGATCATAGCAAGAAGAAGTTTGGCAGCATACTCGCCCATTTGATCGTAGGGAATATCTATGCCGCTGATAGAAGGATAGTCCATTTCATAGAAATTCACCTCGTTCAGGAAGATATGGCGAATTCTCTGAGGGATGGAAAAGCCTGTTTTTAATATTTCACGCTGCAGCAGCAGTCCAATGTCGTAGTTTTGAGAAATGGCAAGATCAAAACTGCGGTTTTCCATGTATTTAGCTAAAAATTGCTGCAAATGAATCAGATCACGATCCTTGATGGGGCAGATCACGTGCTCCAGATGGCAGTTCGGTGCCGTCCGGCGAAGCAGGGATTCAAAAAGCGGATATTTATTATTAACTAAAAGACCGTCATTGCTGATGGAAAAATACCGCACTTCGCGGATTCCCTTTTCCAGACAGAAGGAGGCACATTCCTGCAGGGCATATTCAAATGCATGGGGGAACGGTGTTTTTTTTGAGAAAACCCCGTCCATACAGATAACCACATAGGGAATATGATTTTCATCGGCCGGTTTTGTAAAAGCAGCGTGATCATCGTTGGAAATAAAAATGAGTCCATCGATCACGTTGGAATAATAGCTTTTGACATAATCCGGAGAAGAATCTATATCATCCATTTCATTGAAAATCGTGATGGTATAGTCGATCTGGGACAGGTACTGGCTGATTCCGGTAAAAGCGTTTAAGAAAGCCTGGCGGCTGTAATCCTTTGCACATACAATTCCGATGGACGTGCAGTTTTTGGTCCGCATGCTTTTGGCGGAAGCATTGGGATAGTAGTGAAGTGCTTCAACGGCATCTAAAACCTTGCGTCTGGTTTCCTCACTGATCTTCTGATTCTGGCGATTATTGATCACATAAGATACAGTCGCCTGAGAGACTCCGCAGAGTTTTGCGATGTCTTTTGCAGTAACATTTTTTTTCATAATTTTGTAGACTCCTTATAACACTTTTACAGTTTATTAAATTTCTCTAAAAATGTCTATAGAAATTCACTAAAATACACAATAATTTAATATTACTAAAAAAACAATTGAAATGCCGATCCTTTTGTGATATTCTAACAATACAAAATTTACTTATACGTATAAGTTAGGAATGGAGGAAAAAATGGGAAAAGCAAACGAACAAGCAAAAGATAAGCCTTCGTTATTAAACCGCTGGCTGAACGGAATTGAGAAAGTCGGAAATAAACTTCCGCATCCGATTTCTATTTTTGCAATTTTAGTTCTCTTTGTTATCGTTCTTTCTGCTGTCTGTGAGATGGCTGGAGTTTCGGCAACAGGTGAACTGGTTAACCGTTCTAAGGGAGTCGTAGAGACTCAGACGGTTCAGGCTGTCAGCCTTTTGAATGGTGAGGGGCTTGTGTATATGCTGACACATGCAATCACTAACTTTACAGGATTCGCTCCTTTGGGAGTTGTCCTGGTAGCTATGTTTGGTATCGGACTTCTGGAGGACAGTGGTTTAATCGGAGGCGCATTAAAGTCTGCTGTAGAGGTTACTCCGGCTAAGTTAATTACTCCGATGATCGTATTCTTAGGCGTTATGTCCAACCTGGCCGATGCAGTTGGATACATCGTTCTGATTCCGATCGCAGCACTGATGTTCATGGCATACAATCGTCATCCGGTAGTTGGTATGGCTGCAGCATTTGCAGGTGTATCCGGTGGTTTCTCTGCAAACTTATTAATCGGTACTCTGGATCCGCTTCTTTGCGGTATTACCAACGAGGCTGTAAAGATGGTAGACCCGACTTATGTAGTTGAGCCGACCGGAAACTGGTACTTCATGATGGTGTCTACCTTCCTGATCACAATTTTAGGTACTATCATCACTGAGAAAGTCGTTGCACCGCGTTTTGGTGAGTATCACGGCAATGGGGAAGAGAATGAAACAAGCTCTGAATATAAATTAAACGACCAGGAAAGAAAAGCTCTGAAAGTAGCTGGTTTAACCTTACTGGTTATGATTCTGGTTCTGGTAGCTTTCTGTCTCCCGGCTAACTCTGTTATGAGAGCTGAGGATGGAACACTGTTAGGAAACTCTCCGTTTATGGAGGGCATCATCCCGATTATCACTGTACTTTTCTTCGTACCGTCTGTTGTATATGGTCATATGACTGGTGTATACCACGGAGAGAAGGATGTCTGCAACGCTATGGGACGTGCCATGGGAACCATGAGCTCCTACATCGCTCTGACCTTTGTGGCAGCACAGTTTATTAACTTCTTTGGTTATACCAAATTAGGAACGATCCTTGCATTAAAGGGAGCTGAGTTCTTTAGAAACTCTGGTATTGGAACTATCCCGACCATGATCTTATTCGTTCTTTTTGCAGCATTCATCAACCTGTTCATGGGTTCTGCATCTGCAAAATGGGCTCTGATCGCGCCGGTATTCGTACCGATGTTCATGCTGTTAGGTTACACACCGGAGTTCGCTCAGGTTGCTTACCGTATCGGTGACTCCTGTACAAACGTTATCACTCCGATGATGTCCTATTTCGCAATGATTATCGTATTCATGAAGAAATATGATAAAGAGGCTGGTATCGGAACTCTGGTTTCCACCATGCTTCCGTACAGTATCTGCTTCCTGATTGGATGGAGTATCCTGTTAGTATTATGGATCGTACTTAACCTTCCGTTAGGACCGGGTGTTGGAATGTTTCTTGGCTAATGGGGCTGAATTGTTACGATAATTTAAATAACTAGAATAAGATGTACTCTGGGAATGTTTTATGCGGAATGCATAGACATTCCAGGAGTACATATTTTTTCAAAAAAATCGTATGAAGGAGGAAATAATGAACCAGACAAATATAAAAATTGGACAATTAAGAGATCGCATGAAAGAACTGGGAATCGATGCATACCTGGTTCCGACTGCGGATTTTCATGAATCTGAGTATGTAGGCGAATTCTTTAAATGCCGTCACTTCCTGACCGGTTTCAACGGAACCGCTGGAACGGCTGTTATCACTATGGACAAAGCCGGACTCTGGACAGACGGAAGATACTTTGTACAGGCAGAAGAGCAGCTTTCAGGCAGTGAGATCAAATTATACCGCATGGGTGAACCTGAATTCCCGACTCTGGACGAGTTTTTAGAGGAGGAGCTTCCGGTTGATGGATGCCTTGGATTTGACGGCCGTGTTGTAAACTCTGAGCTGGGGTATGGTCTTCAGAACTTACTGCAGGAAAAAAATGTAACAATCAACTGCAGCAAGGATCTGGTAGGTGAGATCTGGACTTCCCGTCCGGCTATGTCCTGCGAGCCTATCTGGAGCTTGGATGTAAAATATGCCGGAAAGAGTACCGTAGAGAAACTTTCTGATCTTCGTGATGCCATGAAGAAAAATAAAGCACAGATTCATCTGATGACGGCCCTGGATGAAATCGCATGGTTATTCAATCTCCGTGGAAACGATATTGTAAATAACCCGGTATTTCTGTCCTATGCACTTATTACACAGGATGAAGCCTATTTATACGTACAGAAAGAAGCTATCAAAGAAGATACTAAGATGGGAAAAGAGGTTTGTGCGGCTTTAGCTGAGGCAAAGGTTCAGGTAAAAGAGTATGCGGAATTCTTACAGGATGTGGCAGCCCTGAAGAATGAGAAGGTTCTTCTGGAACGCAAGAAAGCAAGCTTTGCTGTATGCGAGAGCCTTGATGCTTCCTGCCGTATCATAGATGAGATGAATCCTTGTGCGACCATGAAGGCTGTTAAGAATGCGACCGAGATCGAAAATATGCGTAAGGCCCATTTAAAAGATGGTATAGCTGTTACCAAGTTTATGTACTGGCTGAAGCATACCATCGGAACCTGCGATATGACAGAGATGACAGCGGCTCATAAAATTGAAGAACTGCGAGCAGAGCAGGGCAATTATATCGAGCCAAGTTTCGTAACCATTGCAGCTTACAAGGAAAATGCAGCAATGTGCCATTATCATCCAAGCGATGAGGTATGCAAGAAATTAAAACCGGAAGGTCTTCTGCTGGTAGATTCCGGAGGACAGTATTTAGAGGGAACTACTGATATCACAAGAACCTATGCGTTAGGACCTCTGACCGAGAAGGAAAAAGAGTACTACACAATCGTAGCAGCCGCTATGCTGAAGGTATCAACCATGAAGTTCCTTCACGGCTGCCGGGGAATCAACTTAGACTACACCATCCGTGAAGCATTCTGGAAACGTGGTCTTGATTTTGCACATGGTACCGGACATGGTGTTGGATATCTTTCTAACGTACATGAGAGACCGAACGGACTGCGCTGGAAGGTTGTTCCGGAGCGTCAGGACAGCGCTGTGATCGAGCCGGGCATGATCTGCTCCGATGAGCCGGGTCTGTACTTTGCAGGCGATTTCGGAACCAGAACAGAGAACCTGATCTTATGTGTCGAGGATGAGAAGAATGAGTACGGACAGTTCCTGAAGTTCGAATTCCTGACCAAGGCGCCGATTGACTTAGAGGCACTGGATACACGTTTCATGGATGACGCGGATATTGAGCGCTTAAATACATACCATAAAGACGTATACGAAACCATTTCTCCGTACATGAATGACGAAGAAAAAGAGTGGTTAAAACACGTGACAAGAGAAATTTCAAGATAATATGATGTTACAGTTCAGCCATGCGCTGGTTTGAATAAATATGGAAACAAGAAGATGTCATGGCTGAACTGTAACAATATAATACCTCCTGAATAGATAGAGATAAATTCAAGTCGAACGTCCGTGAGACTTGGCGCGTGATTCTGGTCAGCAAAGCTGGCATATTCCTATCAGAATCACTGCGCATGAGATCAAAATCTATTCAGGGGGTATTTTTATTACATCTATTCAGAAATGATTGCAAGATTATTTAATTTCTATTATGATGATATAAGAGTCATTAATGATTAAGAGATGCGGTTCTGTCAGCAGGGGCAGATAAAAATTTCATGGAAGAAGGGTAGTTTTCAAATGAGAAGAATCAATGTTGAAACCATTACACAGAATATCAAAGAAATGTGCATTGAGGCCAACCATTTTCTGTCACCGGATATGAAAAAGGTGTTTGATGAGGCGGCAGCGAGTGAAGAATCTCCATTGGGACGTCAGATTTTAGGTCAGCTGGAAGAAAACTTATGTATCGCCGGTGAGGAGATGATTCCGATCTGCCAGGATACCGGAATGGCAGTCGTGTTTATCAAGGTGGGACAGGATGTACATCTGATCGGCGGTTCTCTGACCGATGCTATCAATGAGGCGTGCGCCAGGGATATGTAGACGGATATCTCCGTAAATCCGTGGTTAAGGATCCGATTTACCGTGAGAATACGAAGGATAATACACCGGCTATCATTCATTATGAGATCGTAGAGGGTGAGCAGGTAGAGATCACGGTGGCTCCGAAGGGGTTCGGAAGTGAAAATATGAGCCGTATATTCATGCTGAAACCGGCAGATGGAATCGAAGGAGTCAAGGATGCTATTCTGACAGCGGTGCGGGATGCAGGACCGAATGCCTGTCCTCCGATGGTAGTAGGTGTCGGAATCGGCGGAACCTTTGAAAAGTGTGCAGAGATGGCGAAGCACGCGCTGACCAGAAATCTGGAAGAGGAATCACCGGTTGAGTATGTGCGTGATCTGGAAAAAGAAATGCTTGAAACGATCAATAACCTTGGAATCGGTCCTGGAGGTTTAGGCGGACGGACAACCGCACTGGCTGTCAATATTGAAACCTATCCGACCCATATTGCAGGGCTGCCGGTAGGCATCAATATCTGCTGTCATGTAAACCGTCATGCGCACAGAGTGATTTGATGAATATTTTTAGGATTGCGGAAGTGCGAAGCACATAGCAATCCGGTATCAAAAGGGGAAAAATCTCTTGTGACCCAAACATCGTTTGATAGTATAAAGAATGTACTCTCGGAGTCTTTCCTGCACAAAAGGATACCGAGAGCACATAAGATAGATTTGGAGGAAAATATGGATAAAACAATCACAGCTCCAATTGACAGGGAGACATTAAAAAGCCTGCATGCAGGTGATTATGTATATATAAGCGGAACCATCTATACGGCACGTGATGCAGCTCATAAGCGCATGATAGAGACGCTGGATGAAGGAAGAGAACTTCCCCTTGATCTGAAAGATAATGTAATTTATTATATGGGACCGTCACCGGCCAGAGAGGGCCGTCCGATTGGTTCTGCAGGTCCGACCACAGCCAGCCGTATGGATAAATATACTCCAAGACTTCTGGATCTCGGCATGGGAGCCATGATCGGAAAAGGAAAGAGAAGCCAGGCAGTCATCGATGCCATCGTTCGCAATGGTGCCGTTTATTTTGCGGCAGTGGGCGGAGCCGGAGCAATTCTTTCAAAGTGCATTAAGGAATCGGAAGTGATTGCATACGATGATCTGGGAACAGAGGCGATCCGAAAATTGACGGTAGAAAATATGCCTATGATTGTGGTAATTGATTCCGAAGGAAACAATCTTTACGAGACCGCGGTAAAGGAATATCAGAGATAGGATAATAAGATATCAGATGTGGGATGACTCCCATCCCGCAGCAAGAATGCAGATGCATTTTTGAGTTTTATGAAGAGAGGTTATTGGCTGTTTTGCAAATAACCTCTCTTTTGTCGTGAAGAATAAAGTTATAATTGATAGAGATAAACCATGATTGGCATGGTTATCATACAGAATAGAGTGGTAATTACGTTAATGGCACCAGCATAGCGGGCATCTTTTCCATATACCTGGGCCATCTGCGTGATTGTGGAGGCGGATGGGGTGATTGTGGCTAACAGGGTGACAAGCAGAATTTGTGAACCATTCTCAGTAAAAGAAGCAAGGCCGCTGAATTTAAGAAGTAAAATTGTCAAAAGCGGTACACCGATGAGCCGCAGAATCGTGACAAGTCCAATATGGGGAAAAGCCAGAATTTCCTGGGGCGTGGTTCCGGCAATCAGCATTCCTGAGATCAGCATGGCCAAAGGACCAATCATGCTTCCCAGGGAGCGGACAGCGCTGTCCACTGGACCGGGAAGTGAAATCTGTGCCAAGAATAGAAAAATACAGAATAAAATGGCAATCATATTTGTATTTGTTATGATTTTTTTAAAATCAGGCTTCTTTTCTTCACAGATCATCATTTTGCCATGACTCCAGAGAAGAAAAAGCTGTACAGAGACGTAGGCGCTGGAATAAATAACCCAGTCTGGTCCTAGAATAGAGGAAACAAGCGGTATAACAAGATTTCCTGCATTAGAGTAGATGATAGAGGCTTTTTCGACTCCGTTAAGATGAAGAAGAGGTCCTATAAAGTAAAAAAGGACAATCAGGATGAGATGGATCAATACAGCAGCAGCCACCGCCAAAAGAAGCCCATTTAGGATGGAAGGGCTGCAGCTGACCTGAAAAGCAGATAAAATCGAACAGGGGACTACGATATAGACAGACAGGCGTGAAAGAATGCGGCTGTCATCTGAGCGGCAAATGCCAGTCTTTACCAAAACAAAGCCTAAAAACATGATGATAAATAATGCCGCAATTTTACCAACTAAAATTCCAATGGACATAATACGTTTGCTACCTCCTCATAACAGGGCATAGAGACAGAATATTTTTTTGCAAGTCGGAGGGGCTCCATGACAAGTCCGTCCAGTTCCGATGGTTTTCCTTCCATTATGTCACGCTGCATGGAAGTGGTGGCATCGGCAGATAAGTTGGAAAGAATCTCCAGATTTATTTTTACATAGTCTTTTTCAAAGGGATATCCCATGGCAGCAGCCAGAGCGCTGATTTCACGAATCATGGATTTAAATAATTCACGGGCAGGTCCTTCCTTTTGAAAATCTCCGGCCACGGCATGAAGGTAGACTCCGGCAGCTCCGATAGGGGAGACATAGGAAAATTTCTCCAAAGCATCCCTTTGGATATGGGTGGATAAAACTCCATCGATACCGCTTTCGCAAAGATCCGATTGAATGGCTGATAAAATCGGAGAAATATAGGAAGGATCCCTGGGACCGAAGACAACTCTTAAGATAGGACCGTGCTGAACCAGAACACCGGGATGTTCTAAGGATGCAGAAACATAGATGCATCCATCCAGAACGGTACAATCCGGTAATTCTTTCTGCACCCTGGCACCGGTTCCATATATATTTAAGATGGGAATAATAATTGTGCGGGGACCAGCGGTCTGTCGGATAAAAGGAAGGACGGAATCAAGGGAATATTCTTTTACACATATAAAGATAACCTCCGGAGCCAGGGAAAGAGCACAGGATTCTTCCATGGATAATGCACGAACCTCAAGATGTTCTTCCGTCTGATCCCAGAGATGACGAATGATGAGACCGTTATTACGCATAGCATCAAGGTTGGAACTACGGGCAATGAATGTAACATCTTTTCCGGCTTTTGTGAGAGCAGCTCCAAGAATTCCTCCGGTACCGCCGGCTCCCAGAATCATATATTTTAAATTCATAAAAAACTCCTTTCTGAATCCTAATCTGGATTGCTGCGTGCGATGCGATGCAGTCCTGCAATCCGCCAAAACATCTCGCTAAGTGCTTATAGTATCATATCATAGAATATATTGAAAAATGGTGGTTTAAAGGAAATAAAAAAAAAGAAAAAACTTGGATAAATTTGCTTGACATTTTAAATTTTCTTTGATACAATGAGATACGCGTCTGACAAAGAAATGCGTTAAGATGCAATTGAATATTTTTTTTATTACTGCGGAGAAATACTCAAGAGGCCGAAGAGGCGCCCCTGCTAAGGGTGTAGGTCGGGCAACCGGCGCGAGGGTTCAAATCCCTCTTTCTCCGTTTCTTTTTTTAAAAAAAGCTAGAAAAAATAAAAACAAAAAAGTGCTTGACACTGATGAGTTTTCGTGATAAACTAGCTGAGCTGTTGAAGAAACGGCGCTTTTGAAAAAGAAAAACAAAAAATAAAATAAAAAAGTTGTTGACAAGCAAGAATGCTTATGATAGAATATATGAGCTGTCGCTGAGACAACAAAGAACCTTGAAAACTGAACAGTATGTAAAACCCTGAAAATTCTAAGAACAAAGGCTTTTGGTTAAGCCTTGAAGTTCAAGAGAACATTCAGAACATTCGCGATGAAAACGAGTCCATGACTGCTTGCAGGCATGAGCGAGTTGAACGCGATGAGCAAAATGCAAATTTTGCGAAGAACCAAAACAACAGTAATAACGGTTAAAATTAGCCAAGCGAATTTTGACTGGAATCAAAACTTTAACATGAGAGTTTGATCCTGGCTCAGGATGAACGCTGGCGGCGTGCTTAACACATGCAAGTCGAACGAAGCGATTTGGCGGAAGTTTTCGGATGGAAGCTAGATTGACTGAGTGGCGGACGGGTGAGTAACGCGTGGGTAACCTGCCTCACACTGGGGGACAACAGTTAGAAATGACTGCTAATACCGCATAAGCGCACAGGACCGCATGG
>NZ_QUDH01000015.1:0-90202 GCF_003477445.1 Clostridium sp. AF50-3
AAGAACGAGAGAGGAACTGTACCAGAAGGAACAGGAAGCGATCCAGCAGATTGAGAACAAGACGTATCGCCGCAGTACACCTACAGTGGAGGAGTATTGCGAGAAATGGTTGCTGATGTAGTCGGCACAGATCAGGATGACAACGCTGATTGACTATACATCGAAAGTGAAGAACTACATCATTAAGCCATTGGGCGATATGCATATGGGAGATGTAACAGCAGATGACATTCGCCTGGCACTGCTGGCGGCATCAAAAAAGTCGGCATCCGTGTACAAATCGGTGAGCGTTATATATAAGTGTATTTTTACGGCAGCAATGGAGAGCAAGATCATTGATGAGAATCCGACCATCTATCTGAAGAAGAATGTGGGAGGAATTCCCCAGAAGGAACGCCTCCCGCTTACGGATGAGCAGGTGGATAAGCTGCTGGATGCCATTTACGGCTTGCCGCCGTATGTGTTTGTAATGCTGGGGCTGTACGCAGGATTGCGGAGAGAAGAAATCCTCGGACTTCAATGGGATTCGGTGTATCTTGATTGCGAGGCTCCGTACCTTACCGTTCGGAGAGCCTGGCATACGGAGCATAATCGTCCGGTGATTCTGACAGAGCTGAAAACAAAGGCAGCGCATCGGAATGTCCCTCTGCCGGACAATCTTCTGGAATGTCTGAAAGAGGCGAAGAATACATCGACATCGGATTATGTGGTTGCAAACCGGGATGGAGACCCGTTGTCCTATACGCAATTCAAGAGATTATGGCAGTATATCGTAACCCGTACCACCAAGGAACGCTGCTATTATCGCTATGAAGATGGCAAGAGGGTAAAGCATACGGTGAAGCCGGTTCTGGGGCAAAAGGCGGCACACAATGGAAATGTGGTTTACAGTCTGGACTTTGAGGTGACTCCGCATCAGCTGCGGCACACCTATATTACGAATCTGATTCATGCTTCGGTTGATCCGAAGACAGTTCAGTATCTTGCCGGTCATGAAAGCAGCAAGATCACCATGGATATTTACGCCAAGGTGAAATACAATCGCCCAGAGCAGCTCGCGGGAGTGCTGGAAGATGCTTTTGCATCGTGGGATTAAGAGTAAATCAGAAAAAACTTAGGGCAGGGATGGTCAAAAATCCCTGCCCTTTTTACATACATTCGACATCCTTGAAGGAAGTGGTGTACGCCATGATAATAAAAGTGACAACACGCAATATATGAAGATAGACGAGGAGGAGACACATGGCTAAAGGAAAAAAGCGTCCTGCTGAACTTCCGGAATACGGAACAGTGATGATGAAAGGGGTACAGTATTATCGTACCCGAATTACAGATGCAGACGGAAAGAGAGTGGCAATCTATGGGCTGACACGCGAAGAATTGTATGACCGGGTGGAAGATGCCCAGAAGAAAATTGCAGAAGTGGTTTTCCACAGAGAGAATCCGACCGTGGAAGAGTACTGCAAAAAATGGCTGCTGATGCGGTCTGGAACGGTAAGAACCAATACGTTGGAGGGATACGAGCGGATGGTGAATCGGTACATCGTGGGTCCAATTGGACAGATGTATATGGATGAGGTGACCACAGATGACCTGCGGCTGCTGATGGTTCCGCTATCAAAAGGTTCTTCCGGAATGTATGGTCAGCTTAATATGCTGATTAAGAACATTTTTAATTCGGCAGAAGAGAGCAAGGTGATCAAAGAGAATCCATCCAAAACGATTTGCGCAAGAGGAGGAAAGCCTGCGAAACGGCGCGAAGCTTTGACGGATGAACAGACTGCCATTTTGCTGGATAGCATTCGTGAGCTACCACCGTATGTTTTCGTAATGATCGGCTTGTACGCGGGATTGCGTAGAGAAGAGATTCTTGGATTGAAATGGGACTGCGTATTCCTGGATGAAAAAATGCCGTACATTTCTGTAAGGCGTGCATGGCATGTGGAAGGCGGTGAGCCGGTGGTCAACACACTTTTGAAGACTCCGGCAGCGAAGCGAGATGTTCCGATTCCCAAATGCCTGGTAGCCTGTCTCAAGGAAGCAAGGGAAAAATCAGAATTGGAATATGTGATCTCCAATTCAAAGGGAACTGTTTTGACGGAAGCACAGTTTGTGAGGGTCTGGAAGTACATAACAGTCCGTTCCACCGCAGAACGCTGTTATTACACCTATGTAAATGGGCAGTCCATCAAGCATAGAATAAAGCCAAGGCTTGGTGAGCATCAGCCGAACAATCCCAAGCTGGTGTATACGATGGACTTCAAGGTGACTCCGCACATGCTGCGGCACACCTACATCACCAATCTGATTTACAAAGGTGTTGCTCCAAAGACGGTGCAGTATTTGGCAGGCCATGAGAACAGCAAAACGACTATGGACATCTATGCGAAAGTCAAGTATAATAAACCTGAGAAATTAAGCAGCGTTGTGAATGCTGCATTCGGGCTGCGTTAAACGGCACCAAAAATCTCGCGATTTCGTGGGTTTACCTATGGGTTTACTGAGAGAGGGAAGCCCGAAAAAACGCATGAATACTGGACTTTTGGGATCAAGGTCAGGTGAATACGGTCTTAAAGCAGCTCGTCGCGCTCCGCAGTTCAGCAAGCGATAATCGACAGAACTCGAATTTACGTTCAAATTCTTGTTTTACAAGGGTTTGTGGAGCTGTCAGATGTGGTGAAAAGCGGTGGAATTTACTCAGTTCGCAACGCATTTGCAACACGTTTGCAACAAAAATATCTAAAAAATATAGGACACTTTTCGGTGATAGGCACTGGAGAGTGTCCTTTTTGCTATGCAGATTTTGTATCGGCAGTTACGCTGTCCTCATTTTCTAAGGTTTTGTTGATTGCGTCTACAAGAACCTGCATATCTAAGTGAGTATAAACTTTTTCTGTCAAAGTCATAGCACCGGAGTGCCCCACAATTTTCTTGATTGTTGTATCCTGAACACCAGCTTCCGATAACATGGAAATGCAGGTATGTCGAGTACAATGTGGTGTACGGTCAATTCCAATCTGTTCCACAAGAGGAGTCCAATAGCTGTCATAGTAATTGAGATAAAGAAATCTTTTGCCATCCTCTGTATGAAGAAGATATTCGCAATCATGACAAGAATTATACCAGTCTTTATAGTAGGGAAGGAGCTTGTCAGCAATCGGAACTTTTCGGATTCCGTTTTCTGTTTTACTGTCAATTACATCAAAATATTGTTCTTCCAAATGCACATTTTCTTTCTTCAAATCAAGAAATTCAGAGATACGTGTGCCATTATAGAGCAGCATGAGGATAATCTGATAGTATTTATCCTCTTTCATTGTCCAGACTTTTGCGACTTCTTCTTTCGTGAATTTTGTACGTGTATGCTTGTTTGGATTGCGGTCTTTGTACTGGGTGATTTCAACAAAAGTAGAATAATCTTTGTTGCAGATGTCATTCTTCAATGCAAATTCATATAACTGGTTGAACAGGATTTTGATTTTCTTCAATGTGGGAAAATTCTTTCCGCAGGTGTCAATAACCTGTTGTAAAGACGAATTATCATATTCATCTGGTATTTAGTGAACGGAAAATGTTGGAACAACCCGAAGTAAAGGTTGCTACCCGAAATATGTTTTATGATGAGCAGGGAAAGCATAGACGCACAAAGAAAGAGGTTTTAGACGAGAATGAGTGATATACAAGCATGTGCAAGGGAGATTGTGAATAAAGAAATGATTTATCAATAAGGAAGATGATATGGTGGAAAGCAAGTCTGAAAATGGCTTGCTTTTTACTTTAAAATGATGTTAAGTGATGATAGAGAAAATTGAATTTCCCAAAGAAATTAAAAATAATCGGATTTTATGTTTTACATAAATTTAACACAACTTTTACTTTTTTCGAATTGATTATGTTAGGTCTTTTTGTTATACTGTACTACAATACTATTTGAGAGGAGGAATATTTAACATGGACGAAAGTGATAATGATTCTGAAGCGAACCAATTCAATAGAATTTTTATTTATATATCGCAAGGCATGGACTATGTATTCGGAACATAGACCATGTCTTTTGTTGCTTTTAAGTAAGTGTGATATTTAGATAATTTTATTGTAGAAAGGTTTTATTTATGAGTACATCAATTTTTATTCTTTTAGTAGTGCAGATTATTTTAATTATATTAAACGCGATTTTTGCGAGTGCAGAGATCGCTGTTTTATCAATGAATGAAACAAAGCTAGAACGAATGGCAGAACAAGGTAATGGTCGGGCAAAGAGATTAGTACGATTAACGCAAGAGCCGGCACGATTTCTTGCGACAATTCAGGTTGCAATCACATTGTCGGGATTTTTAGGAAGTGCTTTTGCAGCAGATAATTTCTCAGAACCTTTAGTTGATTGGGTTGTTGGGATGGGTGTGAATATTCCATGTTCTACTTTAGATACCATAGCTGTTATATTGATTACATTGATTTTATCATATTTCACGTTGGTTTTTGGCGAATTAGTTCCAAAGAGAATCGCAATGAAAAAATCTGAAGAACTGGCAATGGGAATTTCAGGATTGGTTACGGGAATCTCTATCTTATTTAAGCCAATCGTTTCATTTCTTTCAATATCGACCAATATTGTCTTGAAGATTTGTGGTATTGATCCAAATGAAGCGGAAGATCAAGTAGGTGAAGAAGAAATACGTATGCTTGTTGATGCGGGAAGTGAAAAAGGAACAATAGATCATCAAGAAAAAGAGTTTATTCAAAATGTTTTTGAATTTAATGATATTATGGCTGGTACGATTGCTACACATCGAACAGATGTGACAATATTATGGATGTCTGATGATGTGAAGGAGTGGGATGAAACAATCCACAATACACGACATACCCTTTATCCCGTCTGTGGAGATTCGATAGATCATGTTATTGGCATTTTAAATGCAAAAGACTATTTTAGATTAAAAGAAAAAAGTAAGGATATGGTTATAGATTCTGCAATTTCTGCACCATACTTTGTTATGGAAACTACAAAAGCAGATGTGCTTTTTAAAAATATGAAACAATCGAAGCAATCTATGGCGATTGTATTAGATGAGTATGGTGGAGTGGTTGGAATAGTAACTCTTTTTGATTTATTAGAAGAAATTGTTGGCGATTTAAACGATATTGAACCAATATCGTCGGAAGAAGAAACTGTTATTATAAGAATAAGCGATAACAAGTGGGAAGTGAAAGGAAATATACGATTAAGTGATATTGAAGACGCTATAGGTGTTACATTTACAGCAGAAGATTGTGACACATTTACTGGATTTGTATTTCAAAAATTTGGTATGGTACCAAAGGATGGGGATACAAAAATAGAATTAGAAATAGAAAATATGCATATAATCATTGACAAAATAAAAGAACATCAAGTTGAACATGCAATTATAGAAATTTTAGAATAAAATTTTGAAATGCATTTGAAAATTATTTTAGAAACAAGGGGATATATCAGAAGAGTACATATACATTTTCAAATACAACAGGGATAGAATGATGTTGCGATAAAAAAGAGGGAGACACACATTTGTTTAATCCATGAAGTCCAATTTTGCTGTTGACGGACGAACACATGCAGAGTACCGCAAGACCAAATCGGAAATGTAGGATTGGCTTGTGGCGCAGAAGATTATGCAGGAAAACCTGAAAGAGGACGAGCAGAAAAAGAGCAGCTGCATGAGCAGGAAGTGCGGCAGGAAGAAGAAAATAGACAAAGCAGTCGATGATGGAATGTCCGGTGCAGTGTGGGTGTAATGCTCATGCTGCACCGGGCTTTTTTCTTTGAAAATGATTTTTTATAATGTTGATCTTTGACTGCTCTTAACTCAAATATTGTATCTTAACTCAAAAAAAGTTATAATACAGAAAAAGAGTTAAGAATGCAGGTGATGACATGGAATATCTCGATAAAGTTCTTGGAGTCAAGGTTACCTATGAGGATGTAGAGTTTAAGCACGGAGTGACTGTCTTGGATGCGGCATATTTGATTCCATTTAAGGCAAAAGCATGGATGGATTTGACAGATCGTAAGGCCGCAGGAGAACACGTTGATAGCAAAAATATTAAGAAACATAACAGTATTTTGCGAACTCATTCCTCGAACAGATACAGAAGATATCTGTAACCCTCTGCTTTCATCTTTGCGTAAGGCACAAAGCGCAGGACCGCACTGTTGATGCAGTAGCGCACGCCATTGGGGGACTCCGGCTCGCCGGTGAACACATGACCAAGGTGAGAATCTCCGGCACGGCTTCTGACCTCTGTACGGCGCCTGCCGTGGCTCAGATCCTCCAGTTCCACCACGGCAGTCTCTTCAATGGGCTTTGTGAAAGCCGCTCAGCAGCAGTACCGCGGTGAGCAGAAGCGGCAATACTCTCCAATACATGGTGTATCCCTCCTTTCGGAGAAGATAAATTCGTTTGTCAGCCCATATCGGCGGCAAGAGCTTGGTCGATGAGCTTTTGCAGCGTCTCCGCCTGCTTCTTTTCCGTGATGGCGCCTACGATGGGTTTACCCACGATATTGCCGCTGCGGTCGACCACATAGGTGGTGGGATAGGCAAAGATGTTGGTGGTAAACTTTCCCGCCTCACCGTCGGAGTCAAAATACACATTCTGATAGGTGGCGCCCTTCTTGGCAAGCACATCCTTCGCCTCGGAAATTGCCGTTTCGTCGCCGTCCAGCGTGAAGGTGTTGACGCCGATGAGGGAGCCGCCCTTCTCCGCCAGTTCCTTGTTCAGCGCATCCAGCTCGGAAAGCTCGCCTACGCAGGGATTGCAGGTGGTGAACCAGAAATTCACCACGGTGACGGCGTTGGCGGAGAACAGCTCGTCGCTCTTCACCGTGTTGCCATCCAGGTCCTTGCCCTCAAAGACGGGGAATTTCTGCATACTGCCGTCATCAGGCGGCGTGGTCATGTCGCTGCCCGCGGGCACGCTCATAGCGCCATCCGTAGATTGCTGTGCCGCCTCGGGGTACTTTTTCTCTATCATGGTCAGCTTGTTTTCAATCTCGCGGATTTTCTCTGCCGCCTCCTTGAGCAGCTTCAGCTCATCCTCCGTAAACTGATCTTTGGAACCTTCGATGGTGTCCAACAAGAACTCACCATAGTTTTTGCCGTTCTCCTGCATGGTCATGCCCTTGTCGGCCGCTATGAAAACTTTTTCCCAAAGCGCTGTGTTCTCCGAGAGAATGGCATTTTCCTGCGCCATCAGCTCCTTGTGCATGGCAACCGCTTCCTCGGCATTCTTCGGTTCGCTACTCATTCCGTCCATTTTGTCTCCGCCCTTTGTGGCGCAGGCTGCCAGAGAGAGCACCATCAGTGCAGTAAGCAGCAGAGCCAGAATTCTGCCGGCAGTATTCGTCCTATTCATCTTCATTCGTTTTATTCCTCCCTGTTAGTGTTGTTTGTCTGTAGTGTTTCCGCTGCTTTTGCCTTATCTTTACCGTCTCCGAAGCCGTAGCGGAAGCACACGGCTTTCGTCGGACAGGCGCGGATGCACATTCCGCAGCGGATGCACTCGGTATGGTTGGGCGTTTTCGTCACATCCACATCCATCTTGCAGGCTCTGGCGCATTTCCCGCAGGAAACGCACTTATTCTTATCCACCTTCATCTGGAAGAGGGACACCCGGTTGAACAGCGCGTAGAACGCGCCCAGCGGGCAGAGCCACTTGCAGAACGGTCGGTAGAACAGTACGCTCAGCGCAATCACCGACAGCAGGATGCTGAATTTCCATGTAAACAGCTTGCCCAGCGCCGCCCGGATGCCGGAATTGGCAAGGGACAGCGGGATGGCTCCCTCCAGCACGCCTTGGGGGCAGAGGTATTTGCAGAAGAACGGGTCTCCCATGCCAACATCGTTCACAAGGAATGCCGGTAGCAGGAAAACCATCACCAGCAGGACAGCGTATTTCAGGTATGTCAGCAGTTTCAGCCTCTTTGTGGAAAGCTTCTTAGTGGGGATTTTGTGCAGCAGCTCCTGAAACCAGCCGAAGGGGCATAGAAAGCCGCAGATAAAGCGCCCCAGCAGCACGCCCAGCAGAATGAGGAAGCCTATGATATAGTAGGAGAAGCTGAACTTGGAAGACCCCACCACCGCCTGAAACGCCCCAATGGGGCAGGCCCCGGACGCCGACGGACAGGAGTAGCAGTTCAGCCCCGGCACGCAGACGGTCTTCCCCGCCCCCTGATACAGTCCGCCCTTGAGAAAGTTCGGCAGATGCAGGTTGGTCAGCAACGTCGCCCCCGCCTGAATCCAGCCCCGGAAGCGGGACATGGTCTGTGAAACGCCTGAAAACTTTTTACCCAATGCCCACACACTCCAGACATAATTTGATTGCTTTGCTCAGCACTGTCGCCGCCTCGCCCCGCCAGACACCGAAGCACAGCATGGCGGCTCCGGCCATCAGCAGCACGATCTGCGCCGCTGCCTTTTTCTCGCAGCTCATTTTTCATCACCCTTTCCGATTTTCTGTCCCTATCATAGCGCGGGAGAGTTAAAGTCTCTGTTAAGAACGAAAACTTAACACAAACCTTATCTGTTTTTGCTATAATGAAAGCAACACAAAAACGAAGAAATAAAAAGGAGGGCTCTCATGCACCTTTTAGTAATTGAAGATGAACGCGCCCTGTGCGAGACCATCGTCCGCAGCCTGCGGCGGCTGGCCTACAGCGTGGACTACTGCTATGACGGGGAAAAAGCGCTGGCGCTTCTGGGCGTGGAACGATACGATTTGGTGCTTCTTGATCTGAATCTGCCGAAAAAGGACGGCATGACGGTGCTGCGCACCCTGCGGCAGACCGACCGGGAGACGCGGGTGCTGATCCTCTCCGCTCGCAGCGAAGTGGAGGACAAGGTGCAGGGGCTAGATGCTGGGGCGAACGACTATCTGGCGAAGCCCTTCCACTTGGCGGAGCTGGAGGCCCGCATCCGCAGCCTGACATTGCGGCAGTTTACCCAGCAGGATGTGCTGCTAAGCTGCGGAGACCTGACCTTTGACACCCGTTCCCGTACCGCCACCGTCAACGGGCAGACGCTGACGCTCACCCGGAAGGAAACAGGAATCCTGGAATACCTGATGGTGCATCAAGGAAGGCCAGTAAGTCAGGAGGAGCTGATGGATCACGTTTGGGACAATAGCGTGGACAGCTTCAGCAATTCCATTCGCGTCCACATCTCCGCCCTGCGCAAAAAGCTCCGCACCGTGCTGGGCTATGACCCCATCCGCAACCGCATCGGCGAGGGCTATCTGATGGGAGGTGAGGAGGAATGAAGCGGCTTTCCCTGCAGTGGCGCATCACGTTGATGTCCGTCCTGCTCATCGGTGTCACCTGCGTGGCCATGAATCTGCTGCTGTGCTCCTCCGGTGTGTATTATATGGACACCATTGCGGACAACTTACAAGGCGGCGGCACGGTGATCCTGAATGATGGCGGAGCGGCGAGCTTTGACCCACAGCTCATAGCCCCTGACGAGGATCTGACGATCATTGTCGATGGGGTGCAGGGGCGCTTCCGCACCACCAACTGGTACATCACGGCGGCGATAACGCTGCTCAGCGGCATCCTCGCCTATTTCGTCAGCGGACGCGCTCTCAAGCCCCTGCGCAGCTTTACCTCGCAGGTGGAGCAGGTGCAGCTGAACAATCTTGCCGATATGAGGATCGATGAAGACGCTATTTCGGAGTTCCGGCAGCTGAGCCGCTCGTTCAACCAGATGCTGGAGCGGCTGAACAACGCCTTTTCCGCTCAGCGGCAGTTCACCGGCAACGCCGCCCACGAGCTGCGCACGCCACTGGCACTAATGCAGGCGCAGTTGGAGCTGTTTTCCGCGGAGCATCCTGATGTGCGACCGGAGACGGCGGAGTTCCTCACGCTTTTGCGTGAGCAGACGGAACGGCTGATACAGATGACCAGGACACTGCTGGAGATGAGCAATCTGCAGCAGGTGGCGCGGAACGAGCGGATCCAGCTCGCTCCCATGATCGAGGAGATCTTCACAGATCTTGCGCCGCTCTCAGATAAGCTCGGCGTCACGCTGACGGCGGAGGGCGACGGCATTATGACCGGCAGCGATGCACTGATTTACCGGCTGATCTTCAACCTGACGGAGAATGCTGTCAAGTACAACCGGCCGGGCGGCTCGGTACGGGTTTCTGTCACTCAGGAGTTGGAAAAGCTCCTGCTCCGCGTCTCCGACACCGGCTGCGGCATCCCGGAGGTGTATCAGCGCAGTATTTTCCAGCCCTTCTTCCGGGTGGACAAGTCTCGCAGCCGGGAATACGGTGGCGCAGGACTGGGGCTCTCACTGGTATGGGAGATCGCCGACCTCCACGGCGGCTCCGTTTGGGTGGAGAAAAGTTCGGAGAAGGGCACTACCATTGCGGTGGGGTTGCCAACGCAACAATCAACGAAGCCCTAAAACACTTTTATTCGTTTTTCGCTGCTTCGCTTGCCGCCCTGCGGCGTCCCTCTCCGTATTTTCACGCTCCAATTCCGCCGCACGGAGCTTGCTGTGGACAGACTTATAATCAGAAATTTCCTGTTTCAAACTGTCAATCTCAGCCTTGAGCTTTGCAATTAGCTTGTTTGCCGCATCCACCGCCTTTTGCAGTTTGGATTCCTTTTTCTCTGCTGTAACGTACTTCTTTGCCAGAGTGGAAAGTCGGTCAAAGTCCTCACGCTCCACGGCAACCATGCTCGTCCAGCGCGGGCTTGGAATCCCACTTTTTGCTCATGCTGATCTGCTGTATTTAAATAACCCTATTAACACAATTTTATTAGGCGCAGTATAACTGCTGACGGCGTAGAATCTTGGTGGCTAACTTGGTGGATACCTTGATGGGTGTCATCCTCTAAGTTATCATGGGTTTTGAAGAAGCATTTTATGGGAAAAAGAATCTGGATCCAAAGATGCGGGCATTGCTTAATTCACTGGCGAAAACAGATCATAGCTTGGCAAATAAAATAGAAGCTCCACATGCGATTTAAAAAAAATCCTGTTCAATATATGAATATGAGCAGGATTTTTCTATTTACAACGATATTTTTTACAATATTTCCTTCGATTATCCGGAAAATTTTTCACTGTAATGACTTTTCATATCCTCCCAGTCCATGAACAATACATAAAATACTTTGCCATATTGCTGGCTCTCAACAATTCTCCCATGGTCAAGCACAGACAGATACGATCCATCCGCTCTTCGTAAATGAAAGTGGATATAGTCATTTCCATTGCCATTATCAATCTGTTTCCAAATGCTTGCTTCTATCTTCTTCTTCTCATCTTCCCGTATCAGGTTGCTGAAACTTTTCTTTGTAAGTCTGAATAGTTCATCCATATCTTTATATCCGGCCATATGAAGAAACTCCTGATTTGCATAAAAGAGTTCATCATCTTCTTTGTCTGCTCTGTATATGATAAATGCTCCTGGAAGGTGCTCGGAGATATCCCTAAATGCAAATCCCAGTTGTTTACGAACCCTTAATTCAAGTCCTTCCCTATAAGCCATGCAGCCATTTTTTCCATGAAGTTTTATTTCGTAAAGGGCTGCATCTGCACAGCGCATAAGCTGTGAACGGTTAGACGCAAATGTCGGATATTCCGAATATCCAAGAGAAATATAAAATGGATATTCTTTTCCCTTATATGAAAATGTCTTTGGAGCCATAGTGAATTGCTGTAGCTTCTCTTTTACATCCTCGTAGGAATAATTTTTTAAAAGAATACAGAACTCATCTCCACCATTTCTTCCTAGTAACGCATCAGACGGGAAAAAAGCTTTCATACTGTCTGCCAGACTCCTTAATGCTTTGTCTCCGTAAACATGTCCATAGATATCATTAATAAATTTAAAATCATCAATATCAAGGAGTACAGCCACAAATTTCGCTTTCGGATTTTTATTAATCATCTTTTCTGCCAGTTCATCGAATCCATAGCGATTGTAAATACCTGTAAGAGAATCTGTGTGTGCCAGTATTTGAAATTTGTTTTTATTTTCTTTTGATACCAGCCACATCCGGGTAAGAGTTACCAAAAGCATGGTAATCGCAATAAAGAAAACACTGATTACTGCTATTAATGTATTGTTTCCCCAGCCATTTTCAGGCATTACTTCAAACTTCCAGTTCTCCGTTCCTATCGTAAAGTCATAGGAAACCGGATTCGTTAATTGACGATCTGACTGATAAACAACTTTATAATTATCACTCCATGGATTATCCGTTTTTGAAAGACTATATTCATATCCAAATTTCGAAAGTGCACTTGTCGCATCTGAAAAAATATCCGGAACACGAAGGATAACAATGGTAAATCCCCAAAAATATTCCTGCCCGTTTTCATCTTTCAGATAAATAGGATTGCGGACAGCAATTCCATATCCACCCTGTTTCAATTCAAAAGGTCCCTGTGTAACGATTGTATGATGATCTCTTGCATATATGGAAATTTCACCACGTTCTTTATCATGAATCAGATCAATCTTACCTGCCTCATTTCCATCGGCCGGATAAATATCCGTTACAATACCAGCCGGAGCAAGCTGTACGCTTTCAACAGAATCCGACATAATATTTTTTGCAATTGTGTCAAATTGATTGATTTCTCCAGTTCCGCTGATCAAAAGCTGTTTCAGAACATCTGTAATCTCTATTCCATTTATAATCTCATTCTCTATACGTTCTCCATAGGTTGTTGCATTTAATTGTGCTGTTGTGCGGCTCTGCTCTTTTTCATGAGTATCTGTGTTGTATACGACTAAATTAACAAGGCATATGCCCATTAAAAAAACGAGAAGAGGCACAAGTGTCTTTTTTTTCACCTGATTCACCTCGTTTTATCTCAGTCGAGAAGACTCCCACCTCTTCAGGTGGTGAGTAATAGCAAATTTGTCTCAGTGGGAGTTGGGTCTCTGACTAATGTTTTTATAATTAAGCATTATATCACGGAAGTAAAAAAATTGAATAAATTTTGCCCAAAAAGTTATAGAACGTTTTTACATTGTACTGATAACGTTTTCCTTGCGTACAATGGAAAAGAGAAGTAGTGCTCCTAAACAAAAAAAAGTACAGTTTGATTGTTGGATTGCTTGTTTTTATGGCATCTTTTCTTTTGGAATTCAACATGGCGGTTACGCTTCTTTATGGACAGCCGACTGAACAAGAATGGCGGAACGCTTATTTTCACTACGCATTATCCGGAACTGCTGGATGAATATGACCGAAATGACGGAATTTGTATTGTAAGAAACCGTAATGGCATTACAGCAGAAAATTTGAGCCATATATTGAAACGTAATGATATTAAAAAGAGTGATGCCTACCAGAGCGGTTTCCTTGAGGGAACAACGCCAGCATATGAAGCGTATATGCGCTTGAAGAAAAGCCTGGCTGCTTCAATCAATTAAGGAGGCAGCAGAATGGAATTAGCAAAATATAAGGCGTGTATATGTGAAGGATCTGCCGAAGAAGCTATTATCGACATACTGGTTGATAATGATCTTCTGATTTTCAAAAGAGAAGAAATGTTGGAAGAATGTGTTATCCGTTGCAGAAGTGCTAAACGATTTGAGGAGCGATACTTACGGAAGGGATTCGATGAGCAGATTTCTGTGATACGGATTTTGGATTCTCGCAGAGAGGAATTTCGATTGAGTAAAGCATATGATCAGTTTAAGCGTTCTGGAAAAAAACAAGCGAATTTTGTAAAACAAATCTTCGGATGCATGATGTGAAGTCGTATGATTTTGTGAAGCAGTATTTCAGTAACCCACAGCTCTTGGTGAAAGCCATAAAAGAGTATCGCAGAACAGCAAATATCCCCAAAGGAGAATACAGCTTGCCTGATTTGCTGAGATGAGCTTTGCTTTTTTAATACATTGGCCGTGACTCAAATGGTCACCAGGAGATAAACGGGTACCAGTTTACAGAAAACAGAATAGAATCGTCTTCGATGCCTCGTTGGGAAACCAACGGGGTATTTTTTTGCCCCAATCCGACTGCATAGGACACTAAAAAAGTCAAAACGAACCGTAGGTAGTCCTGCAAGGACAACCAAAGCGCGCCTACGAGGCCAACGCGAAAACGGATGTTCCTTGAAAACTGAATAGCTTATATGCTACCCATATTCGTAGGAGAATATTTCATCATTCTTTATCGTTTAAATATTGAATATACTCGTTTCCCCATATTTCCAACTCCTTCAGTACTTTCCTGAATTTTTCTCCAATATCACTTAATTTGTATTCTACTTTTGGTGGAATCTGCTGATATTCTATGCGTTCAATCAAGCCTTCTTCTTCCAACTTTTTCAGCTGTCTTGATAGCGTTGTATGTGTCATTTCTTCTGGCATTTTTCTTTGTAATTCATTAAACCGGATGGGACCATCTGTTAACAAATACATAATATACATAGACCATTTACCTGTTAAAACTTTTTGCGAAGTCACATATGGGCAAAGCCCAAATAGATTTTTCTTTTCCATATATACGTTCCTTTCTGATACCAGTATCGTAAAATATCGTACTTGTTTGTTTGCTCCTATGATATATAATTATACGCATAAAAAATAAAAATACAATTTGTTTTCAGGAGGATTTTGAAATGAATGACGTAGTAAAATATTTGCAGGAATGCGGAACTTTTTATCTTGCCACGGTAGAAGGAGACCAGCCACATGTACGCCCATTTGGTGCTGTATGTGAATTTGAAGGAAAACTTTATATTGTAACGAATAATAAAAAAGATGTTTACAATCAGATGAAAGTAAATGGAAAAGTTGAAATGTGTGGAATGAACAAAGGTACTTGGATTCGTGTGAAAGGTGCAGTAAAAGAAGATACTCGCCGTGAAGCTCGTGTAGCCATGATGGAAGCAAATAAAAATGCTCTCCAGTCTATGTATACGGTTGATGACAATTTGATGACGGTATTCGTTTTTGAAAGTGGCATCGCAACTATTTATTCATTCACAGAAGAACCGAAGGTTATCAATCTGTAAAATTTTGAGTAATGTACATTACGGTTTGTCAGACTGGAAATTCCCCGGCTGATGTTTGGCGCTGCGGGCGGCGGCACATATTCTTTATTATCCGGAAGCGTGGTATACGCTGCACATAGACGCACCTGAGGGAGGAACGAAAATGGAAACTGAAAAAGTATATGCCATGCCATTTGCAAAAATATATCCCATGCTGGTGGATGAGCTGGCTAAGGGCAAAGTGATGGAGAAGATCAAGCGGAGAAACAAATGAGGGAGGGGAAAGCAGCCTATTACACACCGACAGAGAATGTGGTATAATCCTTGAGGAAACATTGTATGGAAAGGACAAACACGATGAACGCTCTGGATATTATGAAACGCCCTGCCGCCTACGTAAGCGGCTATGAAAACACCCCCACGGAGGAACAGAACCGTGCAAAGCAACTGTGCTGGGAGTACAACCGCACCGCTCCCAACGAACAGGAAAAGCGGCGCAGCATCCTGCAGACCCTGCTGGGCACCTGCTCTCCCATGACCGGCATTCAACCGGATTTCCACTGTGACTATGGCTTCAACATCCATACCCACGGCTTGGCGGTCATCAACTATAACTGTGTCATTCTGGATACCTCTCCGGTAAACATCGGAGCAGGTGCCTTTATTGCCCCCGGCGTATGCCTTGCCTGCTCCGGTCATGCCATCGACCCGGAGCAGCGCAGCCACGGCATTGGAACCTCAGCACCTATTACGCTGGAGGAAAACGTCTGGATCGGTGCAAATTCCACCGTCTGCGGCGGCGTTACCATCGGGGCAGGCTCGGTTATCGGGGCGGGAAGCGTCGTCACCCATGACATTCCCGCCGGTGTCATCGCAGCAGGGGTGCCCTGCAAGGTGATCCGCCCCATTACCGAAAAAGATAAGTTCAAGCCGGAGGATATTCTGTTCTGAGAAATTCAGATCGGAAACGCTGAAAAAACATACGCACAAGCTCTCCGGGGACATTTTTGTTTTTCGCCATGCTTTTCTGCGGGGAGAAGGCATGTTATACTGGGAATGACAATTCGGGATTTTTCATTACAGTGTTTTGCTAAAGGAATCCAATGGAGCTATACCCTGGATTTTTCTGTATTCTCTGGGTGACATTTTGACGATAGACTGAAAAGCGCTTGAAAACTTTCCCTGGGTTTGGTAGCCTACCTGGGAAGCAATATCCGCGATAGTGTCATTTGTTTCTCGTAATAATTTCATAGCCTGACGCACTCGAAATTCCTTCATATAGGTGGCGATAGGCTGACCGTAGACTGCCTTGAATATCTCCTTTAGAGTGGAGGTATTTATCAAATACTGTTTGGAAAGTTCTGCAATCGTAAATCGTTGCTCCAAGTGCTCTGTCAACTGTTGATGAATTTCTTTTATCAATTCGGTTTGCTGGGAAAAGTATTGAGTCAATTCTTTATGCTCCGATTTCATGTTGCTCAAATAAATCAAAATTTCCAGCACCTTCAATTTCAAGAGGGAAATTCGAACGGACACAGGAGCAGAAAAGAGTGGGGCAAAAATATGCTCTAAATCGGAACAAGACGGGATTGCGGATGGCTTTCCGGAGCAAAATCGATTCTGTAACTGGTCTGCTTCCACACCGGCATTCTTTAAAGCTTCCGGGCAAATGGAAGAGAGCTGTTTCAGATCCACGGAAATGGAAATTCCCTCTGAATATCCTAGGGGAAACATCATGGCGGAATCCGCGCAGCAGGCCATACTGTGTGCTGTCACATCACCTGTACCTAAATAGACGGCAGTACCGCCGTGCATATTCCAACCCACGCGACCACTGCGACAATAGTAAATTTCTAAAACAGAATCCGAAGCATCATGCCGAAACCTGACCTCTGAAGCAAGAAAAACATTGAAGGATACCTCTATTCCAGGAAAAGTTTCATATGCCTCCATACACCCTTTTCCAGCGGTAACCGCTCGAAACTGTTCTCCAAAGAGTGTAGTACCCGTTCCACCAGCCCGGCAATGCTTCAAGGCGAGGGTGCCGTTTGGGATCTTTTGAAGTTTTTGAGCGATAACTTTGGATTCATCTTTTTTCATGGCGTTCCTTTTTGTTTTTCTACTTGCGACGGACAGGCGATTTTTACAAGCCACTCAATCATGTGGTGGAAATTTCGGGCCTGCTCGGTATCAGCTGCTTTATAATAGACCTCTTTTCCGTCCCGGCGGTTAACGATCAGACCCGCTGATTTCAACTGCTTGAGATGGTGAGAAACTGCAGGACTGCTCATATTTACCATGGCTGAAAGATTGATAACACATTCCTCACAGTGGCAAAGCAACCAAAAAATGCGAATACGGCTGCCATCTCCCAGCTGCTTGAAAATATCAGCTACGGTTTGAAAGTTTTCTACGCTGGGCATATATTCCAGTTCATGCTCGATAGTTTGTCCGTGGTCGTGGGGTAAGTGGTTCTGAATCATTTAGCACTCCTCCTTGAAGTCTATCTTATCATAGACCGGAGAGAAAAGAAACTTTACTTTTGAGATGTTTCTGGTTCAGGGCCAGCGTCATGGGTGTAATCCAAGATACGGACACCATCGCCTACCTCTTTCTGCACCAGCTCTCGCATACGCTTAGCAAAAGGACAGGGGTAACCAATGGGAGTCCCTTTGCTGATGCAAGAAGCAAAAGCAATGGTGTCAGCGCCCTGTTCTACCAGAGAACGGGCCCGCAGCACCGCTTTTTTTCCGGGGCAGCCGCCGCAGTTGATGAAGCCCACTAACTGAATATCATCCTCTCCCATAAAAGCGCCTTTTCTCTCTCGGATTGTCCGAAAATCCCGGCTTCCGGGGCAGTAATCCTCTGTCTGCATACAACGAATAATGCCAAGTTTCATATTAGTTTCCTCCTTAATTTAGGGCCTGCCATTCAGATTTGGCCGGTCCATTGTCTATTATTATGTAACCAGATTTTCCAACAGCTGGATGGAAATGTCCTCGTAGTAGCGATCCTCTTTAATCATTCACAAAATACGGGGTATAGGTCTCTCCGGTTCTCAGTATAGCTCCGCAAGGAGGTTCTGTATTTCCCGTTCAGAAGAATTTTTCTCCCAAATGGAAGAGTTTCTGAAAATCAATCCGTCATAAACGCTGCAAGAGCGTCCCTTCTAACTTCATGTGATATTGTTCCAGTACATCTTTCAGTGTAATTTCTTGCATTCTTTGTTCCGCTTTTTTTTGAATGTCCAAGTAAAAATCCCGCAGCACCAGTTGAATGTTCACGCCCACGCCACAAGCGGGGTTGGTGTGGATGTCCTGATGGAGCAGGGGCTTGTTGCCCTCTACTGCTCGATAGACATCCAGTAGAGTGATTTTCTCCGGCTCACGAGCCAGAGCAGGTCGGGGATGTCCCTTCACGCTGATCAGCAGTCCACCTTTCCGCAGGGCGGACATGAGCTGGCGCACATAGGCAGGATTTGTCTGAATGCTCTCTGCCAGCTTGTTACTGGTCAGATCGCAGTCTGGGTACAGAGCGATAAAAGCTAGAATATGAACAGCATCGCTAAGGCGGGTTGGATATTTCATGGCCTGATCTCCTTTTTTGTTTTGATGTTATTTTTATTATAACAGCATATTGACAGTGACGCAAGGGGATGCTAAAATAATTTGAAGTAAGAATAAAAATAACACCCACTTGAAAGGAATGGTGACAATGAACTTCTATGATGATCTGGTCATGCAGACCCAGATGAATTATTCCAGACACTATCATATCTATGCTTCCGGCAGTACGCCTTATCAGCTGACTGACAAAAAGCCGCTGCCGTATAGCGAACAGATTAATCGGTTGGTACAGGAGGTAAAGGAAGCTGACTGTGTGGTAGTGGGCGGGGCCTCCGGCCTGTCCGCTGCCGGTGGCGGAGATTTTTACTACGAGGACAACGACTCCTATCGCAAATACTTCCGACCTTTTGCCGAGAAATACCACTTCAAAGGTGCTTTTGCAGGGATGATGCACCCCTGGAAGACAAGGGAAGAGTATTGGGGGTATCTCGCCACCTTCCTTCACACCACCCAGACCGCACCTGTGCGTCATCCCTATCTGGATCTGGACGCTTTGCTGAAAGGCAAGGACTTCTTCATCCTCACCACTAACCAGGATACCCAGTTTGTCAAACTCTACCCGGAGGAGAAGGTGGCGGAGGTCCAGGGGGATCACCGCTTCCTCCAGTGTGCCGCCTGTTGTACCGATGACACTTGGGATGCGGTAAAGCCGGTGGCTGATATGGTAGCCGCTATGGGGGATGGCACGAAGATTCCTACGGATCTCATTCCCCGGTGCCCCCACTGCGGCGGTGAGGCATTCCCCTGGGTGCGAGGATATGGGAATTTTCTGCAAGGAAAGAAATACGAAGAACAGTACGAAAAAATTTCTCGCTATGTGCTGGAACACAAAGACAGCAAAATTCTGTTTCTGGAACTGGGCGTTGGCCGAATGACTCCCATGTTTATTCAGGAGCCTTTCTGGAACCTGACCCTCAGCTTTCCCCATGCCCGGTATATTGCTGTCAACAACAAGTATGACTTCCTGCCCAAACAGTTGGAGGACAAGGGCATGACCATTGTGGCCGACATTGCTCAAGTGCTACGGGATGCACGAAAACTCTAGCTGCCCTCCGGCAGGTGCGATCCATCGCAGCAACCATAAAATAGAAAGGAGCGAACGAATATGATTGATTGGAAACCCATTGCCGAAAAATTCAGAGAAGCGGACGCTATCCTGATCGGGGCCAGTAACGGCCTGTCCATCACCGAAGGACTGCATTTGTTTGCAGATAATGCAGCCTTTGATGAATTGTTTGGAGATTTCAAACAAAAATACGGCTTACATTGTATTTTGCAGGGCATGATGGCCGGATGGCCCAGCGAGGAGGAAAGGTGGGCTTTCTGGGCCCGTCTCATCCATCATTACTGCGGGCAGTACCGGCCTACGCCGGTGATGAACGATTTGAGGGCCATTGTGGGAGAGAAAGATTACTTTGTCGTCACATCAAACGGAGAAGGTCACTTTGAACGGTGTGGTTTCGATCCGACGAAAATCTATGAGATTGAGGGCAACTGGTTTACGATGCAGTGTGCCCGCCCCTGCCACGACACCCTCTATTCAAGTTTAGAGGTGGCCGAAAAATTATCGGCTGCTGAACAGGGCGGCCATGTGCCTACAGAGTTGGTGCCGCGTTGTCCCAAGTGCGGAGGTCCCATGGATATCCACATGGGCGCGGGTCAGAGAATGATTCCGGATACCGCTGCCCAGGCCCGGTTCCAAAACTTTCTGAAAACCTACCACGGAAAGAAACTGGTGGTTCTGGAGCTGGGCATTGGCTGGCGCAATCAGCTGATCAAGCTCCGATGATGCGCCTGGTGGCCGGCGAGCCAAACGCCACTTATGTGACCATCAATCTGGGGGAGATCTACATTGCGGACAATATCAAAGAGAAGTCCTTCGGACTGGACGGGCGGCTGGATGAGCTGCTGCCTGCTCTCCGGGAGGCGTGCGAGGCATGAAGTTTGTGGGGACCATAATCATCTATGCCTATTTGCAGGCGGTGGGAGCTATCAACTCTCATGAATCAATTTGCTTTCTGAATCCTTTGCAGCAGTAGAAAATGCAGAAAATAAAACGCCGGGAAGTTGACTCAAATTGTCAATGCCTCCCGGCTTTTTACCGGGTACTGGAATGTGCCGATAAAAGCTGCATTTTGCCCAAACAGAAGAACCCTTTTCCCGAATAGCAGGATATGGGTTCAAAGCGTTGACGAGGACGGTTTTCCTGCGTATGATGAAGATACAATTAAACGATGATTTAATTGTTCTGACAACAGGAACAAATTAAGAGAGGAGATTTTCAAAATGAAAAAGACTTACAAAATCGATGTGGATTGCGCTAACTGCGCCAACCTGATGGAAGATGCCGCCCGCAAGACCAGCGGCGTACAGAGTGCTACGGTGAACTTTATGACCCTCAAGATGAACGTGGAGTTCGAGGAAGATCAGGATCCCAAGGCTGTTATGCAGGAGGTTCGCAAAGCCTGCAAGAAGGTGGAACCCGACTGCGAGATATTTCTGTAAGCCAGCGAAACGAAATGCCCTGTCGAGCGGCAGCTTGCAGGGCATTTTTTCTCTTAGATAAATAAACGAATAAGCAATTGTGAAAGGGGTAAAACGAAATGCAGGAGTATATCATCAACGGTCTGCTGATCGTGGTGGCTCTGCTGGCCGTGATCCTTCAGATCATCGGCATGCGGCCCTCCGCCGGTATGACCAAAAAACAAAAAGTGATGTTGTGGCGGATTCTGACTGCTACGGTTCTACTGTTAATTTTGCAGGTCCTGGGCGCAGGCGCATTTGAAGTGTTTGGCTCGGCAGGCCGCTGGGTACGTCTGGCTGTGTTCCTGGTGGATTATCTGGTTATTGGCTACGACATTCTGAAAAAAGCCGGAAAAGGTATCCGTAACGGTCAGGTGTTCGATGAGCACTTTCTGATGGCGGTGGCTACGCTGGGGGCTCTGGCACTGGCTGTATATGAAAACGGCGACTATCTGGAGGCCATTGCGGTGATGCTGTTCTACCAGGTGGGCGAATGGTTCCAGTCCTACGCTGTGGGCAAGAGCCGCCGGAACATCAGTGATCTGATGGACATCCGTCCTGATTATGCCAATATCGAACGGGAGGGAAAACTGGAACAGGTAGACCCGGACGAAGTGGGTATCGGCACCATTATTGTGGTACAGCCCGGTGAGAAAGTTCCTATTGACGGTACCGTAGTGCAGGGAGAATCCACTTTGAACACTGCCGCTCTCACTGGTGAAAGTTTGCCCCGTGAGGTCAAGACTGGCGATGAGATCATCTCCGGTTGTATCAACATGACAGGTTTGCTCCATATTCAGACAACCAAGGAATTTGGCGAGTCCACTGTCTCCAAGATTCTGGATCTGGTGGAGAACGCCTCCTCCCGGAAGTCCAAGTCGGAGGACTTCATTTCCCGCTTTGCCAAGATCTACACTCCTGCGGTGTGCTATGCCGCGCTGGCGCTGGCTGTATTGCCGCCGCTGGTACGGATGTTTGCCATGGGGCTGGATGCAGGCTGGGAGACCTGGATCTATCGTGCGCTGACCTTCCTCGTTGCCAGTTGCCCCTGCGCTTTGGTCATTTCCATTCCTTTGTCCTTCTTTGCAGGAATTGGCGGAGCCAGTAAGGCGGGCGTTCTGGTGAAGGGGTCCAACTATCTGGAGACCCTGTCACAGGCTAAGATCGTGGTCTTTGACAAGACCGGTACTCTGACCCAGGGCGTGTTCGAGGTCAACGCCATCCACCACAACGAGATGGACGAATGCAAGCTGGTGGAGTACGCGGCCCTGGCAGAGAGCGCTTCCAGTCATCCCATCAGCAAGAGCTTACAGAAAGCCTATGGCATGGAAATTGACCGCAGCCGTGTAACCAATATTCAGGAGCTCAGCGGCAACGGTGTCATCGCCACAGTGGATGATCATCAGGTCGCGGCTGGAAACGACAAGCTCATGAATCGTCTGGGGGTCCAGGCTATTCCGTGCCACAGCGTAGGCACCATTATTCACATGGCGATTGACGGGAAATATGCCGGGCACATTGTTATTTCCGATATCGTGAAGCCTCACTCCAAGGAAGCCATTCAGACATTAAAGTCGGCTGGGGTTCGCAAGACTGTGATGCTTACTGGTGACGCCAAGAAGGTGGCTGATAGTGTAGCCTCCGCACTGGGGCTGGATGAGGTTTACAGTGAACTGCTTCCTGCCGACAAGGTGGAGAAAGTGGAGCAGTTGATTCAGAACAAGCCGGAGAAAGAAAAACTGGCTTTTGTGGGAGATGGCATCAACGATGCCCCGGTGCTTCGCCGGGCAGACATCGGCATTGCTATGGCGCTATGGGTTCTGACGCTGCCATTGAAGCTGCGGATGTAGTACTGATGGATGACGATCCAATGCAAATTTCCAAAGCAATCAAAATCTCACGCAAGTGCCTTGGCATCGTCTATCAGAACATCGTGGTGGCCATCGGCGTAAAACTGGTCTGCCTCGTGCTGGTCGCTCTGGGCTTCGCCAATATGTGGCTGGCCGTGTTTGCGGATGTGGGCGTGATGATTATAGCCGTCCTCAACGCTATCCGGGCACTGTTTGTGAAAAATCTTTAAAGTTCAGAAATAAACAAAAACAAAAGGGGGGACCCTTCCCGCATGAAGGCTTTATTTTAAATTGGTCCCTCAGAAGCATGTGTCAGTGAAGTTGCAGACAAACTGAATAGGTCAGAGTCCGCTGTTTCTCACCATATCCGTGTTTTACGCATGAAAGGTTTGGTTCGCTGGCGCAGGAGTGGAAAGGCTATTTACTATGTTCTAAAACGCTTATTTTCACTACGCATTATCCGGAACTGCTGGATGAATATGACCGAAATGACGGAATTTGTATTGTAAGAAATCGTAATGGCATTACAGCATAAAATTTGAGCTATGCGGTGAATTTGCGGCAGTAGAGACCTTGGTAAGGATATGTAAAACGTATAAAGAAAAATACCCACTGATTCAGATTGCACTTCATACCGCAACAGCAGATACGGTTTATGAGATGATGAAAAAAGGACTTGTAGATAGAATAGAATTCAATATAAGCATTAGACATAATAAAATAATGGGTATAAAATAGATGTATAAGAGAAATTCAAATCTTATACATCTATTTTTATACAAGAAATTTGCAAAGAAAGGGGCTTTTTATTATGAGTAAAAAATTAGTAGCATTTTTCAGTGCAAGCGGAACAACAAAAAAAGTAGCAGAGATGATTGCAGAGGAAGCAAAAGCTGATTTATTTGAGATTGAGCCAAAAGTTCCATATACAAAGGCTGATCTTGACTGGATGGATAAAAAATCCCGGAGCAGTGTGGAAATGAGTGATAAGAAATACAGACCGGAGATCATGAAGAAAGAGATAGATATGAGCTCTTATGATGAAATCCTTCTGGGATTCCCTATCTGGTGGTATGTAGCTCCAACAATTATCAATACATTTTTGGAAGCCTATGATTTCAGCGGTAAAAAGATCGTCCTTTTTGCAACATCCGGTGGAAGTGGATTCGGTAATACTGTAAAAGAATTGCAGCCATCCGCACCAGAGGCTGTTATCACAGAAGGCAGTCTGTTAAACCGCGGAACAAAACAGAAAGTCAGTGAGTGGGTAAATTCTTTATAAACAGCAGTGTTATGGAAGTATACAGAATATGGAAAAAATGGTACAGACAGCAGGAAGAAATGCGCTTGGCGAATTTGCGCCGGAGTTTGCACATTTTAACGAAAGGGCATAATTTTTTCATTCGTTCTTGACAAGTAACCATTCGGTAACTATAATGTAGTTACCGAATGGTTACTTTGATAAAGGAGATAATTATGGCAGAGGGTACAAAGGAACGGATTTTGAGAACAGCACTGGAACTGTTTGCGCAGAACGGCTATCTGGGGACATCTATGAATGATATTGCAGGGCAGTTGGGAATTACGAAAGCTGCTTTATATAAGCACTATGCCAGCAAACAGGAAATCTTAGATAAGATCGTGGAGCGAATGAACAAGATGGACTATGAGCGCGCTGAGGCGTATGAAATGCCGGAAACGGAACCAGACGGCTTTGCGGAAGCATATCTGCATACACCAATTCAAAAAATTCGCACATACAGCCTTGCCCAGTTTGACCATTGGACAAAGGAGCCGTTTTCCTCCAATTTCCGTAAAATGCTGACGCTGGAGCAATACCGTGATTCCAAGCTTGCACAGCTTCACCACGACTATCTGGCGGGCGGTCCTCTGGAGTATATGGCGGCCATCTTCCGCAAATTGGCAGATTCTGATGAGGAGGCTATGCAGCTGGCGTTGGAATTCTATGGGCCAATGTATCTTCTATACAGTGTCTACGACGGTGCGGAGGAAAAAGAATCGGTTTCTTCCTTATTGGCGACACACATTGATCGCTTTATTGCCAAGGTTGAGGCTGGTTACAGATCAGAAGCTGCCGGGACAGCTGTTTTAAGCAGGAGGAATAACGGATGAACTATATTCGGATCACCAAAGACAATATTGACAAGGAACATATCTGCTGCGCCATGTCCGGTAAGCAGAGTGTTGTAAAAAAGGAATGGCTGCGGCAGCGCTTTGATGATGGACTTGTTTTCTATCGCAGTGAGGAACGCGGTAAATGCTTTATTGAATACATTCCGGCTGAAAACGCCTGGGTGCCGATTGCGGCAGATGGTTATCTTTACATTAACTGTCTATGGGTATCCGGCTCCATGAAGGGACACGGATACTCAAATGATCTGCTGGAGGCGTGTATCTGTGATGCCAGGGTGCAGGGAAAGAAAGGTATTTGCATTTTGTGCGCGGAGGGCCGAAAGCGGGAATTCCTCGCTGACCCGAAATTCCTTACTTATAAGGGTTTCCGTGTGGCAGACATATCCGACTGCGGGATCAATCTTATGTATCTTTCCATTGAATCGGGGGCACAACCGCCGTATTTCAAGGAATGTGCGAAACATCCGGTGATTGAAGAAGCAGGTTTTGTTCTTTATTACACCGATCAATGCCCATATACCTATTATTGGGTACCAAAGGTGCAGGAGGCGGCAAAGGAACATGGTATCCCGTTCAATGCCATCCACATCACTGACAAAGAATCAGCACAGAATGTACCTGCACCGGTCACGACTTATGCACTGTTTCGGGACGGTCAGTTTCTGACACAGAGTATCCAGTCAGATAAAAAATTCCTGGCGCTGGCAGGTTTACAAAATTGATTTTACTCCGCTATTTTTGTGTCGCTTTTGAGTCGCAACATAAACGCTCCGCAAGGATGCGAAGCATCGTCACGCTTCTGTTTGTCGAACTTTACGGAGATATTGGTGCGATCACCCCAAAGGGTGTTGCGAAGGATACCCCTGAACGCTTTGCGTTGTTCAGTGCTCCGTTTATTCGCCTCTGGATTTGGGTCCTGACACCGTTGTAATACACAATAAAGCTATCGCGCGATTCACAAGGAGTGAGTATAAAGCCCTGCAAAAGTGCTTTCGGATTTAAAAAAAGGGATTCCGATACTGACAGAAAGGAAAAACATGGAGAAAAAATTGCAAAATCCAACCTCTAACAAAAATGAAACACCCGCACCGCAGGGAGGCAAATGGCCGGACGAGACGATCATTCGCTATATCATCCGTGCTTTTTTGCTGCTTATTGTATTCGCATGGGCGCTGGTAAACCTTGACGCTGTTTTGTGTTTTCTCGGCAAGGTGCTTGCACTGTTCACTCCGTTTCTGATCGGCGGCGCGATTGCTTTTTTGATCAACGTAGTTCTTCGACCAATGGAATGCTGCTGGAACAAGGCGTGCCGCAAAGCTCCTGCAAAGCTGACTCGCCCCGTGTGCCTGACAGCAAGCACCGTGCTTATCCTTGGAATTCTATTTGCTGTGGTGTTTATGATGCTCCCCAGCTTGCGGGAATCCGGCGATGAGTTTATCCAAAACATTCCGGTCTATGTGGAGGAAATCGGGCGGTGGTGGGCTGGCGTTGTCCAGTTTGCTGCAAAATATAACATTGTCCTGCCCGAATATGTCATAGACTCTGACCTGTTGATTGAGAAGGTCACCGCCTTGATCAGTGACGAGAAAAGCGGGATTCTCACCGTGACATGGGGCGCGGCAACCTCTGTCCTGTCGGTTTTTGTAGACGTTCTCTTGGGGATTGTTTTTGCACTTTATCTGCTTGCAAAGAAGGAGGTCGTCGCGGCACATTTGAAAAAACTCATTGTGACAGTCCTTCCGCAAAAGACGGCGCAGCGGCTTCTTAGTATTGCCGCGCTGACCAATCAGACCTTCACAAATTTTGTCAGCGGGCAGCTTACCGAAGCGGTTATCATCGGTGTTCTGTGCTTCTTTGGAATGCTGATTCTTGGGATTCCGTATGCCGGTGCTGTCTCCGCGTTTGTGGCCGTCACTGCGCTGATGCCGATTTTTGGCGCATGGATTGGCGGCGGCTTTGGTGCGTTTTTGATTCTGCTGGCAGAACCTGGCAAGGCTCTGTGGTTCATTCTCTTTCTGATCGTTTTGCAGCAGGTGGAGGGCAATCTGATTTATCCCAAGGTGGTCGGCAAGTCCGTCGGACTTCCTGGACTGCTTGTGCTGATGGCTGTTACGATTGGCGGCGAAGCATTCGGCATCTTAGGGATGCTGTTCAGCGTTCCCGTCTGCGCTGTGCTGTTCAGCCTTTATCTAGAGTTCATGAAGAAAGCAAGCACCCTTTAAGTTGTGGTCTATTCAACAAAGACCACGGCAATTATCGAGCATATTATTTACGATGAGATGGATGACCATTACGGCGCAGAGCCGGAATATCCCTGGAATGACTGGAAAGCTGTGCTGAGGCGCAACGACAATAATAAATGGTATGGTTCTGAAAGTATCTGCTGATAAGTTGGGGGCGTCGGAAGCAGCCGGCATTGATCTAGGGCTGCCGTTCGAGGAAAAACGAAGGGTTTTCGAGGGAGGCAAGTCAAATGGAAGACGTTCGACTTGAATTATTCATTAGTTCTTGATAAGTAACCATTCGGTAATCATAGCGTAGTTATCGAATGGTTACTTTAATGAAGAAAATAATTATGGCGGAAGTCACAAAGAAACGGATTTTGAGAACAGCACTGGAACTGTTTGCGCATACGTGCCCAGTAAAGGATAGAGTTGTATCTTAACCTGAGTATAGTTATAATACAATTATGACAGCTGCTTTCCCAGGATTATCAATGACGGAAATGATGTATGACGATGATAGGCAGCAGGGAATTTCCTGGGTATAAAAAAGCTTGCGAAGCTAATGAGAAGGGATGACATCATGGGACATTTTTATTTTGTGAGACATGGACAGACTGTGTGGAATGTGGAAAATAAGATTTGCGGAGCAACAGACAGTCCGTTGACGGAGCATGGACGGCAGCAGGCGGCTGAAACCGGGAAAAATATTGTAGAAAGCGGAATCAAGGCAGATGAGATTCTCTATTCACCCCTTAGCCGTGCGGCAGATACAGCAAAAATTATTTCTGAAATGAGCGGGATTCCCTGCAGGGAAGAACCAAGACTCATAGAGCAGAATTTTGGAAAATGGGAGTCTACGCCGAGAGACGGGAAAGAGTTTAAGAAGGCGAAAGAGTCATTTGCCTGCCGATATGAAGGGGGAGAATCCATGCTGCAGCTTGCGCAGCGTATCTATAATCTGCTGGATGAGATAAAACAGGAGTCTGACCATAAGACATACATTCTGGTGGCACACAATGGAATTTCAAGGATGATTCAGTCGTATTTTACGGATATGACCAATGAAGAATTTGCATCCTTTGGCGTAAAAAACTGCCAGGTGGTGCGGTATGATTTCTAATATGTATGACCTTTCCGGTCAGGCTGTGCTCTCGACCAAGGGATATCGTTTGGAATTATGGAGAATGGAGTTTTCCAGATTTAACAACACTTTGCAAGAATTCTCCCATCCTCTCTAGGTGGTGAGATGAATTGCCTTTTGGGAAAATCATGCAATATCTGGCATATTAAAACTGCGCATATCTGTGCACATGAATGAAAACAGATATAGAAGAACAAATGTTCTGAAAAGCATAGACAAACAAGTGTTCCCGTGTTATAATATAATCAGTCGAAAGTAAAAAGAAAGGCTGATTTTATGAGAGAATTGGACAGTAATGCACATTCAGTGTTTCTACTCTATTATCATTTGATTCTGGTTATAAAATATCGAAAAAAGATACTGACGAATCCTGTTTCTGAGCGTGCCCGGGAGATTTTTGAATATATCGCTCCGAAGTATCATGTTACATTAGAGGAATGGAATCATGATCGGGATCATGTTCATATTATGTTCCGGGCCCATCCGAAATCGGAACTCAGCAAATTTATCAATGCGTATAAAAGCGCAAGCAGCCGATTGATTAAAAAAGAGTATCCGGAGATTCGGCAGAAGCTTTGGAAAGAAATGTTCTGGAGCCAGAGTTTTTGCCTGTTAAGTGCTGGTGGTGCACCCATTGAGGTTATCCGCCAGTACATAGAAACACAGGGAGAAAATAAGAGTGAACATCGTGTACCGTTTTCGGATTTACCCGAATAAATCTCAAAAAGAACTATTTGCAAGGACATTTGGTTGTGTGCGTTTCGTGTATAACCGGATGCTGGCAGAGAAGATAGAATATTATGAGAAAACCGGAAAAGTATTAAAGGTTACGCCTGCAAAGTATAAGGCAGAGTTTCCGTGGCTGAAGGAGGTAGACAGTCTGGCATTGTGTAATGCACAGCTGCATCTGCAGACAGCCTATAAGAACTTCTTTCGGGATTCTTCGGTTGGTTTTCCGAAGTTCAAGTCAAAAAAGAATCCGGTAAGAAGTTATACGACAAACTGCGTAAATGGAAATATTACTTTGCAGAATGGTAAACTGAAACTTCCGAAAGCAGGTTGGATCCGCATAAAACAGCATCGGAGTATCGATGATAGTTATACTTTGAAGGGCGCCACCGTCAGCCAGGAAGCAGATGACAAATATTATGTATCATTACTGTATGCGGCAGAAAAACCGGAACATAAAATCAGGCCAGTAAAAATCGCAATCGGGCTTGATTTCTCCATGAGTGAATTGTATGTAGATTCCACTGGAACTCATGCAGATTATCCTCATTTTTTCCGAAAATCCCAGGAAAAACTTGCAAGGGAGCAGCGCAGGCTGAGTCATTGCGAAAAGGGAAGCAACCGCTACATGAAACAGAAAAAGAAAATAGCCAGACTCCATGCTCATATCGCACGTCAGCGGAAAGATTATCTGCACAAGGAATCCAGAAAGATAACCAATTTTTACGATCTTGTGTGCATAGAATCTTTGAATATGAAAGAAATGAGCCAGGATTCAAGGTTTGGAAAGAGTGTTCATGATAATGGATGGGGAATGTTTACTGATTTTCTTTCCTACAAATTAGAACGTGCCGGTAAGAAACTGGTTCGTATCGATAAGTGGTATCCCAGTTCAAAAATCTGCAGCTGCTGCGGAAAACTCAAAAAAGAGCTGAAACTGGAAGACCGTATGTATAGCTGCACTTGCGGAAATCAGATGAATCGTGATGAGAATGCAGCTATCAATATTTGCAGAGAAGGCTTGAGAATATTGGGAGTTGAACTTGATGCAGAAAGAAAAATCTCCTGATTTTCCCCAAAGAACATAGATTTTGTTTGGGACTGCGTAGATACGAAACAGTTCCGCTCATAATAACAGAACCGTGGGACACACGGGGATAGCTCGCCTATGCTTTGCCCAATAGGGCAATCGAACGAGAAGCCCCCCACTTCAAGCGTTAGCTAAGTGGAGGGAGTATGTCACGGAGATATTCCAATTGCTGCCTGAGTATTTTGCTCATGAAAGTATTTTTAGGAAACCAAGAGAGAAGGAACGTATAATATGAAAACATATAAAGTTGGTCTGATTCGGGTGCTGACCACAGAGGATGAGGAATTGCTGCAGCTGCATGGAAAGCTGATAGAATCGTATTTCCCTATGTTCCAGGTGGTGTCACGATGTATTCCGGAACAACCGGAGGGAATTCATGACGATGAAACATTCGCTGTAGGTGTACCTAAGGTGGTGAATCTTGCAGTGGAACTGTGGAAGGAAGGCTGTCAGGCTATTATTATCAGCTGTGCCGGTGACCCGGGAGTTCCGGAGGCAAGACAGGCTGTACCGATTCCGGTTATAGGAGCGGGATCCAGTACTGCAGCGTTGAGTCTGTTTTTTGGCAGTCATCCGGCTGTGTTGGGGATTACCGAAGATGTACCGTCAGGATATCAGCGGATATTCGGTGATCGGATTGTAGACAATGCAAAGGGAGATGGGGTAGAAAATGTCCTGGATTTGATGACAGACAGAGGATATGAAGCCACCATGAAAGCAGCGGCTGCGCAGAAAGAGATGGGGGCCGATGTGATTGCCCTTAGCTGTACAGGAATGTCCAGTATCCGTATTGCTCCCTCCATCGAAAAGACAGTAGGAATTCCGGTTCTGGATCCTGTTTTGTGTGAGGGACTGCTGACATTGTTTGAGCTATTGAGAAGAGAAAATATGGAGGATTAGGAGTTAGAATTAGGAAGCTTCGTCTATACTAAAATATAGGCGGAGCTTTTTTGTGTATAATGATTGTATCTTAAATGGAAGATCGATTATAATATAAATAGACAGAAAAACTGGCGGTTTATATAAATATTATGCTGGGTACACATACATTCCCAGCAGCTGCTGAACACAGTAAAAGGCAATGGAGGCACCGGATAACCATAGCTGCAACTGTGGCGCAGAAAGTGAATGAGTGAAATTATGAAACGAATTAACAATGTTATGCCAATTATTTCTGGACCCTGTTTTGGTTTTGCCGGAATTTTTGTACACGAGTTACGGATCGTACTTGCTAAGCTTGTGCTTTCGGGTAAAGAGCAGGAAGTTGTGGAGGAATAGGATCATGTCAAAAGATGAGTATTTGATTACCGATGCGCCGCTGAAAGCGTTGACGGTTTTTGCAATGCCGATGATTCTCGGCAGTTTTTTTCAGCAGGTATACAATATGGCGGACTCCATTATCGTCGGTCAGTTTGTGGGTTCCTCCGCACTGGCGGCGGTTGGCGCCTGTGCAGCGCTGACGAATGTTTTCATTTGTGTGGCACTGGGGGCCGGTGCTGGTGCAGGTGTGCTTGTGAGCCGCTATTTCGGTGCCAAAGAGTATGGAAAAATGAAAACCATTGTGTCTACATCACTGATCAGCTTTTTACTTCTGAGCATCATCTTGGTGTCTTTGGCTTTTGTTTTTCCCATGGGATGATGAGCGGATTACAGACTCCCGCCGATATTCTGGAGGAAGCAGTGCTGTACCTGCGGGTCTATTTTGTGGGCTTTCCGTTTTTGTTCATGTACAATATTCTCTCTACTATGTTCACTTCCATTGGTGAATCAAAAATTCCGTTGGGACTGCTGATCTTTTCATCAATCCTGAATATTGTAATGGATCTTTGGATGGTAGCCGGTCTGGGACTTGGCGTGTTCGGTGCGGCGCTTGCAACTTTGATCGCACAGGGCATTTCGGCTGTGTTTTCACTTTTGATTTTCTTTTACCGGATGCGGCGGTATAAGAGTATCTTTGCCTGGTTTGAGGGACAGGAGCTGCGCTCGATGCTTCGGATTGCTGTTCCGTCGGTTCTTCAGCAGTCTACCGTATCCATCGGTATGATGATCGTACAGGCGGTGGTAAATCCTTTTGGCACACAGGCACTCGCCGGATACGCGGCAACGATGCGTGTGGAGAATGTTTTTTCCCTGATTTTTGTGTCCATCGGCAATGCGGTTTCCCCATTTGTTTCCCAGAATCTTGGCGCAAACAAAACCCAGCGCATCAAAAAAGGCTACCACGCAGCATTGGTGCTGGATGTGTGTTTTGCGGCGCTTGCTTTCCTTGTCATTGAAACGCTGCACACGCAGATTTCATCACTGTTCCTTGGAAAAGACGGAACCGCCCTGGCTTATCAGGTGTCTGGGGATTATATGAGATGGCTTGGTTACTTCTTTATTTTTATGGGAATTAAAATGGCGACCGATGGAGTCCTTCGCGGACTCGGAATCATGCGGCCATTCCTCGTTGCCAACATGGTAAATCTTGCGATCCGCCTGTCCGTGGCGTTGATCGGTGCACCGCGTTTTGGCATTAATTTTGTTTGGCTTGCCGTGCCGGCAGGATGGCTTGCCAACTTTCTGGTTTCCTATGCGGCACTGAGAAAATCCTGGCCGGCTGAGAAAGTGGAGCCGTCTCGATAAATTTGGATGTACTGAAACGAAATACATACGTTTGTCTTGTTTGATTTATGAATATCGATTTTGTTAAAAATATGTAATGATACCAGGGGCAAAAGGTCAGAAGTTCGACGCAAGCTTGCTTGCGGGAGAATTTTTGACCCCAACATCATGTAATTGCTTTAGGAGGAAAAAACGAATATAATAACATAAACTGACAGAAGGAGAAATTTGTGATGAAGAGACAGAAAGGTTTTACACTGGTTGAACTCTTGATAGTGGTTGTTATTATTGGAATACTGGTATCAATTTCAATCCCGATTTTTACGGCACAGATGCACAAGGCAGAGGTGGCGGCAGACTGGGCGAATCTCAGGGCATATTATGCGGAAATACAGGCAGATTATATGTCTACCCAGCAACAGAATCCGAAAGTTAAAATTTCGGGTATAGATAAAGATTATGATTGGAATTCGGTGACTTTTTTAGATGGGCATAAGGCTGAGATGAAGGCTGGAATATGTGGAGTTTCTTTTGTTGAGAATAAAGGATATCAAATTGCGTATAATTGTAATAAAGGTCATGAAAAATGTTACTTAGGCTTAGGAGTGGAGTATACGAAACCGAAACAATGATATAGCTTGAGAATACATAAGGAATTTCCGGTTCTAATGCTGGACATCCACCCCAAAGTCAAGTATAATGAACTAGAACAGTTGTACGATTATAATAAACGGGTAATCAGAGCACAAGCGGACATCTGATTTCCCGTTTTTGTATTGCAATGTATCCGGAAGACAAACAGAAGGAGGTACCCTATCCGATGTCAAGAAAAAATCCGTTCGTCATGCCCATCCTCAAATGGGTAGGCGGCAAACGGCAGCTGCTGGACAGCATCAATCCGCTGATCCCGGAATGTTCGACCTATTATGAGCCGTTTATCGGGGGCGGTGCGGTGCTCTTTGGGAGACAGCCGAACAAGGCGGTGATCAATGACTCCAACGAAGAGCTGATCAATGTATACCGGATGATCAAGGAAGAGCCGGAAGCGTTGATTGCGGCGCTGAGCGCCCATAAGGAACAGAATTGCGAGGAGTATTATTATACGGTGCGGGCGTGGGATCGCGACAAGGAGACGTATCAGACGCGGACCAACGTCGAGCGGGCAGCGCGGATCATTTACCTGAACAAGACCTGCTACAACGGCCTGTTCCGCGTCAACAGCTCCGGCGAGTTCAATTCTCCGTGGGGCAGATATAAGAATCCGAATATCACGAACGAGGCGACTATCCATGCGCTGAATGCGTATTTAAATAAAGCAAACATCACGATCAAATGCGGCGATTACCGCGAGGCGTTAAAGGGCATCCGGAAGGGCGCGTTCGTCTATTTTGACCCGCCTTATATGCCGATCAGCTCATCGGCGTCGTTCACGGGCTACACCGCGGGCGGCTTCGGGGAGGAAGAGCAGATCGCATTAAAAGAGCAGTGTGACATGTTGAATGCAAAGGGCATCAAGTTCCTGCTTTCCAATTCGTCCTGCGAATTTATCGAGGATTTATATAAAGATTACATCATCGACCACGTGGATGCCAAGCGCGCGATCAACGTGAAACCGGAGAAGCGCGGAGAGATTCAGGAAGTTCTGGTACGCAATTATGAGCTTGATTGATGATAAATGGAGAATTTTATTTGATAAATACCGGATTGAGCGGGAAATTGAGAAACATGGGCGGTTTTACATTACCGCTGACCAGATCCGCGAAGTCAAGGAACCGCGTCTGATGACGAAATTTGACACGCGGGAATCCCTGCCGCGGGTGTTTGGAAAGAAGATTTCGATTCTTCCGGTGTCGCGCGGCGGCTATGTGCTGGGCGAGTTTGACTTGTATCAGGATTTTCCGGAGATTCCGTCCGATATCAAACGGGTGACGAGCGCGAAGATACCCGATTACTTTGAGTCGATCGATCTTCATGACATCCGCTCGGAAGCCAGCGCGATCAACGTTATGAGCATCACGGGGATTCTGGATGATTTTCTGGGCGAGGATCGCATGGTGCAGACGGTTTCGGGGCGGATGGGGTCTGGAAATTTTGAGTTTTATGTCAGCGACTATCAAAAATCAGAGCCGATTGAGAAAAAGCCGCTTATCCAGGTACAGAATTCGCAGGTCGAGATCGACGGTGGATTTGAAAATGAGAATGTATTTACGCTGATCGAGGGAAAAAACGTCGTCCACAGCAATTTTCTGATCCGGCAGCTTTATTATCCGGCGAGACTCTGGGCGGGGAAGATACACAAGCGGATCCGTCCGGTGTTTATGGTGTATTCGAATAATATTTTCCGTTTGCTGGAATATGAATTTACGGATCTGCGCTATTACAATTCGCTGCGGCTGGTACAGGAGCGAAATTACAGCTTAGAGGAAATTGAGATCACGCTGGATGATTTATACGATGTCTGGACACGGACGAAGGTCAAACCGGAACCGCCGGTTACCTTTATCCAGGCGGACAGCTTTTACAAGGTTATTTCACTGGTGGAACGGCTGAACGAGAATCCAATGACGGGCGGGGAGATCGCGCAGCTTTTTGGATTTAAGGAGCGACAGTCGGACTATTATTTCAACGCGTGCCGCTATCTGGGGCTGGCGGAGAAGCAGACGGATGAGGACGGCGTGAAAGTGCATATCACGGCGATAGGAAGACGGCTTTTGAAACTGCCGTATAGGGCGCGCCAGCTCGAATACGTCCGCCTGATTCTGGAACACCCGATTTTCCACGATTTATTTGAAGCTGCCCTTCAGATCGGAGATGTTCCGGACAAGGAGTATGTCGCAAAGAAAATGCGGGAATACCAGGTCTGCGGGGAGAATCTGATCGTGCGAAGGTCAAGTTCAGTGCGAGCATGGCTGTACTGGATTCTGACGCTGGTGAACGAAGGATAGGGAAATGGGAATTATTATATTTATCCGTTATCATGCTAAGGGGGTAATTTCGTCTCAGATGCGGCGGCGTCCGTGCATGTGATGCCAGACCGTTAGAAAAACAGACCATTTGGACAGAGAATAAAATATAGAAAGTTACAGGACAGCATATGGGCAGACAAGAGCAGACAAATCATCTTTTCAGCAATCGCGATCTGCGGATTCTTCTGGTTCCGCTGATCGTAGAGCAGATTTTAAACTCCCTGATGGGTACCGCGGACAGCATTATGGTCAGCAACGTGGGATCGGCGGCGATCTCGGCGGTTTCGTTGGTTGACTCCATCAATATTTTAGTGATACAGGCATTCTATGCGCTGGCGGCAGGCGGCACGATCGTCTGCTCCCAGTACATCGGGCAGAAAGATAAGAAAAATGCGGAGGAATCCGCGAGACAGTTATCTTTTGTGGTGGCGTGCATCTCGTCGGCGGTCATGGCAGTCTGCCTTCTGACACGCGGACCGCTGCTGCGGCTGATTTTCGGCAGCGTCGAGGCGGATGTCATGGAGGCAGCGCAGATCTATTTCTTCTACACGGCGCTTTCGTTCCCATTTATCGCCCTCTATGATGCTGGTTCCTCGATCTACCGGGCGCAGGGAAATACAAGGCTTCCGATGACGATCGCGGTCGTCTCTAACGGGTTAAATATCGCCGGAAATGCGGTGCTTATCTGGGGCTTCCATCTTGGAGTTGCCGGTGCGGCGATTGCCACGCTCGGTTCCCGCGTTATCTCGGCAGTGGTGGTGTTCGCCTTTTTGCACAATCCCAGTCAGGAAATTGCGGTGCGTGACTATCTGCATATCCGTCCGGACGGACGCCGGATTATGCGGATTCTCTCATTGGGAATCCCAAACGGTATCGAAAATGCGATGTTCCAGTTTGGAAAGCTTGCGATTCAGTCAACCGTCTCGACCCTCGGGACGATCGCGATCGCAGCCCAGGCGATGACGAATATTCTGGAAAACTTAAACGGCATCGCGGCGATCGGTATCGGAATCGGCATGATGACGGTGGTCGGACAGTGTCTCGGCGCGGGGCGCAAGGATGAGGCGATCTATTATATCAAAAAATTGACGGCAGTGGCGGAGGTCGTCATCATCGCAAGCTGTGCGCTCGTATTTCTGGCGACGAAACCGGTCACGATTCTGGGCGGCATGGAGCCGGAGAGTGCGAAGATGTGTCTCTACATGGTCGGATGGATCACGGTGGTAAAGCCGATCGTCTGGACGCTCGCATTTATTCCGGCATATGGAATGCGGGCTGCCGGGGATGTGAGGTTTTCGATGATTCTCTCCTGCATCAGTATGTGGGCGTTCCGGGTGACGCTGTGCATTTATCTCTGCCGCGTCCACGGATTCGGACCGATCGCAGTGTGGATCGGCATGTTTACAGACTGGACGATCCGGGGCATCGTATTCACATTCCGCTTTATGGGCCGGAGATGGCTCGCGCATAAAGTTGTGTAAAAAACAGAGGGAGCAAAATGAAAATGGAGTTACAAATACTGGATTGGATTCAGCAGATGCGGACGCCGGTGGGCGATGTCTGGATGGTGTTTATTTCGCGGCTTGGAAATGCAGGAATGATTTGGATTCTGTTTACATGCCTGCTGCTTATGATTCCGCGGACGAGAAGATGGGGAGCTGCGCTGGCGGTAGCGCTCTGTCTGGATGCGATCATCTGTAATATCTTACTAAAGCCTATGGTTTGCCGGATCCGTCCGTGCGATGTGAATCAGACAGTTCAGCTGATCATTGCCCGCCCGGCGGACTATTCCTTCCCGTCGGGACATACGGCAGCTTCGTTTGCTGCGGTCGCGGCTCTGTACTTTGCCGGGGCGAAAAAATGGTGGAAAATCACGTTGCCTCTGGCGATCCTGATGGCGTTTTCAAGAATGTATTTATATGTGCATTACCCGACCGATGTTTTGGGCGGCATGATTGTGGGGTGCGCGGCGGGGTATTTTGGAAACCGGCTGGCGGCGCATCTGATACGGTCCTGGAGACAGAAGATGAAAAAACCAGAGGACAGAAAAAATAGATAATTTTATGTAAGAGATGCCAGAAGTTACTGTTCACGCATACGTGAACAGTAATGCCAGAATACCTGTAATTGCCCCGTTTTTCTCTTGATATCCTTTATTTCCGATGGTATAATCTATAATCGAAATAATTTCTTTTATGATAGAAAAGGGATGATTATGATGGGGTTAGACCAGAATCAGTAATTTTATTCATTGTTAAAAGGTACGGCGTGATCTATCGACTCCAAAGCTTAGGATGATAGGAACTGCGATTTTTGATGATGAGGTACCTGGAAAGCGACCAGGGGTAATGTGCTCTCGGAATCTTTCTGCGCTTGATTTTGTGAGATGATTTTTTTGTCAGTTGTGCCCAAATTTCTGAGGCGTACGCGGTGCGTCCGCCTCTGAAATTCGGGTGCGGCTGGCGGAAAATCAGCCACAAAAGCAGGTGCAGAAAAGACTCCGAGAGTACATTATAGAGTGATGGAGGAGAAAGACATGTTAAATTACAAGAAATATAAGAGAGTTCCGGTGGTAGATTACCCGGAGCGTGAGTGGCCGAACAAAGAGATTGAGAAAGCGCCGATCTGGTGCAGTGTTGACCTGCGCGACGGCAACCAGGCACTGGTTGAGCCGATGGTCGTAGAGGAGAAGATCGAGATGTTCAACCTCCTGGTAAAACTTGGATTTAAAGAGATCGAGATTGGCTTCCCGGCAGCTTCCCAGATCGAGTACGATTTCCTGCGCCAGTTAGTAGAACGCAAGCTTATCCCGGGCGACGTAGTTGTACAGGTTCTGACCCAGTGCCGCGAGCACCTGATCAAGAGAACCTTCGATGCTATCCAGGGTATTCCGAAGGCGATCGTACATATTTACAATTCGACGTCTACCTTACAGCGTGAGGTTGTATTCCATGCAGACCGCGAAGAAGTAAAGCAGATCGCGATCGATGGTACCCGCATGGTAAAGAAATATATGAAAGATTACGACGGAAAAGTAATCCTTGAGTACTCTCCGGAGAGCTTTACCGGAACTGAGCTTGATTTTGCACTGGATATCTGCACCGCTGTACAGGAAGAGTGGGGCGCAACCCCGGACAATAAGATCATCATCAACCTTCCGGCAACGGTTGAGATGACGACTCCGAACGTATACGCAGACCAGATCGAGTGGATGAACAAGCATTTTAAGAACCGTGACAGCATTATTTTAAGTATCCATCCGCACAATGACCGTGGTACCGGCATTGCAGCGACCGAGCTGGCTCTCTTGGCAGGTGCAGACCGTGTCGAGGGTACACTGCTTGGAAACGGCGAGCGTACTGGTAATATCGACATATTAAATATCGCTTACAATATGTTCTCGCAGGGTATCAACCCGGAGTTGAATCTGGAAAATGTAAAGGAGATCACCGAGGTTTGCGAGCGCTGCACAAAGATGACCGTTGATCCGAGACATCCGTATGCAGGCAAGCTGGTATTTACCGCATTTTCCGGTTCCCATCAGGATGCGATCAGCAAGGGTATGCAGGCGCTTCAGAAGAGAACCGATGGCATCTGGGAAGTTCCGTACCTGCCGATCGATCCGAGCGATATCGGACGCGAGTACGAGCCGGTTGTCCGCATCAACAGCCAGTCCGGCAAGGGTGGCGTAGCCTTCGTTATGGATTCCTTCTACGGATTCCGTCTTCCGAAGGGAATGCACAAAGAGTTTGCTGACATTATCCAGAAGATTGCAGAGAAGCAGGGCGAGGTAGCTCCGGAGCAGATCATGGACGAGTTCCGTGCAAACTACCTGGACAGAAAAGAGCCGATGCACTTCAAAAAATGCCAGATCACAGACAAGGAGTACGAGGGCGGCGCATTCGCAACCGTTGCAACTCTTACCTTTACCGCTCATGACACCGAGCGCACCGTTGAGGGCGTAGGTAACGGACCGATCGATGCGGTACAGAGAGCGATCGAGGAGGCACTTGGCATCGAGATCCGTGTTCTGGACTACAACGAGCATGCACTTCGTTCCGGTTCCGGCGCACAGGCAGCGTCCTACATCCATCTGATGGATGTAAAGAGCGGCCGGGCAACCTACGGTGTCGGCATCAGCTCCAACATTACGAGAGCATCTATCCGCGGTATCTTCAGTGCGGTAAACAGATTGTTCTACTAAAAAATAAAATGAATCAATTCAGAGTGACTGCTTGTGTGTGGACAGTCGCTGGTTTGGGCGGTATGCAGAAATGTGTGCCGCTCTTTTTCTGCCTGCCCGTGAACAGTAACAATTGAGTTACTGTTCACAGGTAGGCACTTTTGGAACCGAAAGTGCCGTAGAAAACGTGGTGGCAGCAGGAATTTGCCGTATTTAAATGCGAAGCCACGGCAAATTCCGTTACTGGGCACGTATGCGTGAACAGTAACGATAAATGCAGGAGAAAAGAAGGGAGGTCCGCCCTGTGAGCTATTTGGAAGATTTTGAGAAGACGCTGGCGGAGAAATGCCATCAGAACGAGCCGCCGTTCTGCCAGGCAGCCTGTCCGTTCCGGCTGGATATCAAGGGGCTGGAAGAAAAGTGGAAAAAGGGACGTTTCAACGCGGCGTACCGGACCTATCAGAATACGGTGGGATTTCCGGATATTGTGTCGAAGCTGTGCAGCCATCCGTGCGAGAAGGCATGTCTGCGTGCGAAGCTGGACGGGGGGATCGCGATGGGGCTTTTAGAGCGGGCGACTGTCGAGTACGCGAAGCGGAAGGCACCGAATGCGTATAACCTGCCGTCGAAAGGAAAAAAGATCGCGATCGTCGGAGGCGGTCTTTCGGGGCTTGGCTGTGCACTGCGTCTCTGCAATAAAAAGTACGAGGTAACGATTTATGAGCGGGAAATGGTTCTGGGCGGTCAGGCGAGAAACCAGATGGATCCGGCGGAATTTGATGCGGAGATCGAGGCACAGTTTCAGTTTGAGGAATTTTCACGCCATCTCAGTGAAACGGTAACGGATCTGGAGGCACTCCGGGCGGACTATGATGCCGTGTATGTGGCAACTGGGGCAGATGGCGCGGACTTTGGTCTGGAAATGGACCCGGACGGCGCATTTGCAACCCGGACACCGGGCGTTTTCATTGGAGGTTCCCTGACAGGCGGCGACAGCATGAAGGCGCTGGCAGATGGGCTGGCGGTTTCGCTTGCGATCGAACGGTATCTGAAAACGGGCGGTATGAATGAGCCATTTCGAAAGGAAGGGACACTTTTAAAGCTTCAAACGAATGGGATCGAGCGTGCCGATCGGGTGGTTCCGGCAAACGGGGAATCGTATACGGAGGAAGAGGCGATGCAGGAGATCACGCGCTGCCAGAAGTGTTCGTGTGATGCCTGTATGCGTGCCTGTGATCTGATGCGCCTGCATGAGAAAACACCGCGCCGTTTGTATGAAGAGGTTTACATAACAATCCATCCCGGTACGTTATCGCGCGATGGTACGTGGGCGACCAGACTGATCAGCACCTGCGACCACTGCGGGCTTTGCAAGGAAGTCTGTCCGCAGCATATCGATTTCAGCCAGTTTCTGCTTGACAGTATGCGGGCAATGCAAAAAAAAGGCGCGATGCCGTGGCCATTCCACGATTTCTGGCTGCGCGACATGGCGTATGCCTCCGGAAAAGCGGGGCTTACGCGGAAACCGGAGAATGTTAAACAGAGTTCCTATGCATTCTTTCCGGGATGCCAGCTCGCCGGTTCGGATCCGCGCTATGTGACGCGGACGTATGAGTGGCTGCGTTCCAAAAAGCCAGATGCGGCGATCTGGATGACCTGCTGCGGTGCGCCTGCCGAGTGGGCAGGCGAAGTGGACATCCACGCGGCACATCTGGAGGAAATGCGGCGGCAGTGGAGAGAGCTTGGCGAACCGACAGTGGTTTTAGCATGCCCGAACTGCCGGAAGATGTTTGAAGAATACCTGCCGGAGCTTCCGGTTGTCTTTCTGGCGGAAGTGATGGAAGAGTGGGGCGTGGAGAAAGATGCTGCTTTGGAACCGGACAATGCTGAAAAGGGTGAAATGGAAGCAGGAAGTACCCAGCAAGCGCAGCCGTATGCCTTGTTTGATCCCTGCGCCAGCCGCTATTACCCGGAATTGCAGGAGAGTGTACGCCATCTGGCGGATGCGGCGGGGATTACGTGGGAAAATCTGCCGTATGACGGGAAAAAGGCGCGCTGCTGCGGATACGGCGGGCATATCGGGATTGCTTCTCCGAGCCACACAAGCTATATGACAACTTCCCGTGCAAAAGAGGAGGAACTGCCGTATGTGACCTACTGCGTCAACTGCCGGGAGTCCTTTGCCGGACAGGGCAAGGAGGCGGTTCATATCCTCGATCTGTTGTTTGGGTTAAATGGCGCGGGGCGCCCGGCGGCGACGGTGACGGAGCGCTGGCACAACCGCCTGGCGGCGAAACGGGAACTGCTTAAGACGTACTGGAATGAGACGATCGAAGAGGAAACACATATGAAATTAGAAGTTGAGAAGGAGCTGGAACGCAAATTGTCAGCGGGTCAGATTTTGATCGAAGATATGGAGCAGGTCATTGAACACTGTGAGCGGGAAGACCGCGGTATTATCGACCCGGAGACGGGACATCGGATCGGGCATCTGAAGATCCAGCATATGACCTACTGGGCAGAGTACGAGGTGCTGCCGGACGGCGGTTATAAGCTCTGGAATGGCTACAGCCACCGCATGAATCTGGAAGGAGAGTGATGAGTATGCCGACGATCGATGGAGGCGGAAGAGATCAGCGGATCAAAGAGGCGTTGGAGAAAAAAGTCATCTGCCGCCGGTGTCAGGTGGAGATGGTGCCGAAATCCACATTTTTTGACTATCTGGGGCACAATTTCCACACCGAGATCCTGTGCTGCCCGAAGTGCGGCGAGGTATATCTGCCGGAAGCGCTGGTAAAAGGGCGTATGGCGGATGTGGAGAGAGAGCTGGAAGATAAGTAGATATAAGTATGATTCATGAGAGATGCTTTTGGATCTGAAAAGGATAGGTGAGACAGGCTGGCTGCGGGGATTTGCCATGTGTGAACATGAGAACACAGCCCATCTGCGGCTGGCTTCATCATGGGAGAATTGCAATGAATTGAGATAAGGGGATGAAGGACGATGGTAATGAACTTACAGGACAGAGCCCTCCTGCCAGAAGAAATGCGCCATACATACAGTGTCTGTCCGGTCTGTTTAAAACGCATTCCGGCAAAGCGGGAAGAGCGGGACGGGCAGATATATCTGGTAAAAACCTGCCCGGATCACGGGACATTTTCCAGTATAATCTGGAGAAATAAGCGCAAGTTTGCCGACTGGCGCGGGGAACGTCCGGCGGTGGGAGAAAATGAAAATCTAAATTGCCCGGCGGGCTGCGGTTTGTGTGCGGAGCACAGACGCGCCACCTGCTGTACCTTGCTGGAGATCACAGCGCGGTGCAATATGAACTGTACCTTCTGTTTTGCGGAGCCGGACGGGACCAAGGATCCGTCCTTAGACATGGTAAAACGCTGGATCGACGACCTGACGGATCCGGGAAAGACACTTTTGCAGCTTTCCGGCGGGGAACCGACAGTGCGGGACGACCTGCCGGAGATCGTGGCGTATGCGAAGCAGGCGGGCTGTAAATATGTGCAGTTAAACAGCAACGGTCTGCGCCTGGCGGAGGACGAAGCATTTGTAAAGCGTCTGGCGGATGCGGGACTTTCGTTTGTATTTATGCAGTTTGACGGCGTGGACGATGCCGTATATGAAAAACTGCGGCGCCGCCCGATGCTGGAAGTGAAAAAACGGGCGATCGAGCAGTGCGGCCGGTATGGAATCGGCGTGACGCTTGTTCCGGTCATTGTTCCGGGCGTCAATACGGAGCAGATCGGGGACATCATCCGGTTTGCCATTCAGCGGTCGCCGTATGTGCGCGGCGTGCATTTCCAGCCGGTCAGCTATTTTGGACGTATCCCGGAGCTTCCGGCGGATGATGACCGCTATACGCTGGATGAGCTTCTGGAGGCGGTTGTCAGCCAGAGCGGCGGGCTTATCAAAGAGGAACAGATCGCGCCATCCTGCTGCGATCACCCGATGTGTGGGTTCCACGGGGATTTCATCGTGATGCCTGGGGATAAATTGATGCCGCTGACAAATTATAGTGGAAAAACCGAGACAGAACCGGAGGGCGAAGGCTGCTGCTGCGGTCCGGATCCGGCGGAGAAGAACCGTGAATTTGTCGGACGGCGCTGGGAACGGCGCGATCTGGAAGAGACGTGCTGTTGTGGAGAAAGTCAGCCGGAAAAAGAAAGCTGCTGCTGTGGCGGAACCCAGCCAGAACCAGAAAGCTGCTGCTGTGGCGGAACTCAGCCCGAACCAGAAAGCTGCTGCTGTGGCGAAACTCAACCAGAACCAGGAAACTGCGGTTGTGGCGGAACTCAGCCCGAACCAGAATCCTGCTGCTGTGGAGAGAAGTCGGTTGACATAACAAATATGGAGGACTTCTTAAAGCGTGCAAAAAGCCACGGCTTCACGATCACATCCATGGTGTTTCAGGATGCCGGAAATCTCGATATCGAGCGCCTGCGCCAGTGCAGCCTGCATGTGTATAAAGATGGGAAGAAGATTCCGTTCTGTGCATACTACTTGTCTCCGATGGAAAGAGGCAGATAATAGAAGCGCAGAAAGGAGAGGTGCAAAAAATGGATACAAATGAGAGCAGTCTCTGCCGGCCGGGCGGATTTGCGCTGACGAGGCAGATGTTCCAGTTTGCGGGAATTGAGATACCGGAGGCGGGAGCGGCAGAGACGGAGTCTACAGATCCTGCAGTGCCGTTTCGCGTCATCGACATCGGCTGCGGAACCGGCGGCACGATGCGATGGCTTTCTGAGCATTTCCCGGGCTGGCAGATTTCCGGATTGGATAAGAATCCGGATGTGCATGAACCTGGCTGGATAGAGACTGGATGTGCGGAGAAACTGCCATATCCAGATCAGACGGCAGATATCATTCTGATGGAATGCAGTTGTTCCAAAGCTGCGGAACCGGCGGCGGCGCTCCAGGAGGCGTACCGGGTGTTAAAGCCGGAGGGATGGCTTTTGATGAGCGATATGTATGCCCGGAAAAAAGAGCTTTTCTTAGACGGGATGCTGGGACGGCTGGAGTCCGCTAAAACAATCCGTGACCGGATAGCGGGTGCGGGTTTTGCACTTGCAAATATGCAGGATGTGTCTGGGACACTGGCGGAGTGGATTGGGCAGCAGATCTTTGATGGAAATCTGGAATCCGTCTGCGCGGCGCTGGGGGCGGAACGGAAGATTTTAAAAGAAGCGGGCTGCGGTTATTTTATTGCAGCGGCGCAGCCGTCCGGGTTATGGCGGACACTTTCGTATGTAAAGGAGAAAAGCCCATTTTATCAGAAGAAATTTACATCCGTCTGGGGACAGCTTGGGGAAATGGCAGGTTCCGATGTACGGCTTGCGCCGGATTCGTTTTCATGGGAGGATTTCCGGACACTGCCCCTCACAACCCCGGAGGAACTGAAAGCGGAGCCGGAAACATTTTTATGTGTTCCAGCTAAGGAGATCGCGCGGATCATCACGCTGAAAACCTCCGGCAGTACAGGGGCGCCGAAGCGCCTGTTTTTTACCGAAGACGATCTGATGCAGACGGCGGATTTCTTTGAAACGGGGATGCAGTACATGATAAAGCCGGGCGATCGGGTCACGGTTTATATGGAAGGCCCGGGATTTTTTTCGATTGGAGGACTTTTAAAAGAAGGATTGGGGCGCATTCAGGTGGAGACAAAGGTTCACGGACTGATTCACGATATGGAAGCGGCAGCGCGGGACGGCGAGGGGGCAGACTGCCTGATCGGTGTTCCAAGCCAGATGTATGCGCTGGCAGCCCATGCGCCGGGACTTGGCCCGAAAACAGTACTTTTAAGTGCTGATTATGTGCCGGTCAGCGTGCAGCGTTTTTTGGAAAAAACATGGAACTGCCGGGTCTTTACGCACTGGGGTATGACGGAAACTGGTTACGGCGGCGGTGTGCAGTGCGGGGCGCGCGGGGGTTACCATCTGCGGGATCGGGATCTTTTGATTGAAATTCTGGATCCGGATACGGGACAGCCGGTGCCGGAAGGGCAATACGGCGAGCTGGTTCTGACAACGCTTCGGCGGCGGGGAATGCCGCTTGTGCGCTACCGGACCGGCGATCTGGGGCGGATGATTGCAGAACCGTGTGCCTGCGGATGTTTAAAGCCAAGACTTGATAAGGTTGAGGGACGGCTGGATGACAGTGTCCGGCTGTCCGGCGGCAAGGTGCTTTCCATGCACATATTAGATGAGCTTTTATTTGCCCTGGATGAGGTGGAAGATTTTCAGGCATCTTACAATGCGGCGCAGAAGCATCTGACGGTGGCTGTTATGAAGAAAGCGGGTTATGCAGATGCGGTAGGAAGCAGAGTGAAAAATGTCAAAGCAGCATTAACGGAATACTTTGGGAACTGCCTGACCGTTTCTGTGATAGAAAAAGAAATTTCCCCCTATATCGGTTCGGGAAAGAGGCGGCTAATCATCGAGGAAAAATAAAAGCAGGCAAAAATTGAACGGCAAAATTCAATATCATGAAAAACTTGACGATGAGTTTTGATTGCAGTATCATAAAATTAAAAATAATTGAGAAATTTTGAAAAAAATCAGCAAAATTTGACAAGAACAAGGAGAAAAAATGAACATAGCAATTGCATCAGAGACAGAGGAGATCGACGGACTGGTACCGGCGACTTTTAAGGAGAGTCCGTTTTTGATGATTATTGACGCGGACAAGAACCAGATTTTCCATGTCTATGGAAAACAGGATCCGGACAACCTGGTATTTGCAAAGAAGGTGGTAGAACATGACTGTGAGGCAGTCATCTGCGGACCGATCGAGAAAGAACCGTTTGAGATACTGGTAAAGGCGGGCGTGACCCGTTATCTGGGAAGCGGGCATACGGTTCAGAAGGCGTATAGCTATATGAACCGTTATAAACTGGAGCTGATCCGCGACTACATCGGCGGACCGGGGCCATTTGGACACAGCCATGATTTCAGCTGCGAGTGTGGGGAAGAAGAGGAGCATGAGCACTAGGAAAGGACAGAATGCGGACGATTTATTTGATCCGGCATGGAAAGCCGGAATTTCCAGATGAACAGAAATACTGCATCGGACGGACAGATTTGCTGCTTTCAGAAGAAGGCCGGACACAGATCCAGGCGCTGGGGGAGACATTTGCGGGACGCAGAATTGAAAAAATTTATACCAGCCCGTTAAAGCGCTGCCGGGAGTCAGCCGCGATCCTGCAGGAAGTGATTGACAGAAGTATTCCGATTGAGGTCGTAGATGGTCTGGCGGAGATTGACATGGGGGAATGGGATGGTCATTCCTTCGATGAAATCCGGGAACAGTTTCCGGCGGAGTATGTGGCACGAGGGGCAGATATGTACGATTTCCGGCCGCCGCAGGGAGAGAGCTTTGCGGACTGTGCAAGGCGCGCAAAGACAACCTGGAATGAACTCCGGATGAAGAGCCGGGGGGATATTCTGGTGATCGGGCACGCGGGCTGGTTCCGGACATTGATCTGCGGCTGGGAGAAGCGGAAAAAGGCAGAAATTCTGCAGATTCCCTTTGGCTACGGACAGGTGTATGAAAAAAAGGATTTTGTATTTGATGCTCTGATCTCGGCGGCGGGGCGATCCTCGCGGATGGGGGATTTCAAACCGCTCATGAAGCTTGGCACTCAGACGGTCCTGGAACGTGAGATACAGACGCTGAGGGCGTGCGGTGTACATGAAATCACGATCATTACCGGACGCCGGGCGGAAGATATACGCGCGGCGGCTGTGGGAACGGGAATCCATTTCATCCACAATCCGGCGTATGCGGAGACGAAAATGTTTGATTCCGTCTGTCTGGGGCTTTCCTATTATAAGGAAAAGCGGAAAACGGCAGGAAAAGAGACGCTGGATGGCATTTTCTTTTTCCCGGTGGATGTGCCACTGTTTACGCCATTTACGCTGGAATATGAAAAATACCGGTTCGCGGAGGGCGATGGGGATGTCTATCTCCCGGAATATGAGAAAACACCGGGGCATCCGCTTCTGATCCGTGCAGATGTGATCGAAAAACTGCTGCAGCATGACGGAACGATGGGGCTTAAAGGCGCCTGTGAACAGCCGGAAATCCGCCGGATTCCCCTGGATGTGCCGGATCCGGGCTGTGCGTTTGATGCGGATACACAGGAAGAGTTTCAGAAATTGCGTGATTGGGAGAGAAAACGTCCTATCCCGGACAGAGAGGAGTGTGAACGTCTGCTTGCATGGTTTCACACGCCGGAGGCGACGGTGCGCCATAGCCGGGCGGTTGCGGAGCTGGCCGTGGAATTGGCAGATAGAGTTCTAAAGCATAGGTCGGAAACGTGTGTGGAGATGACATACAAAAGTCCTCCAATCGATAAACACAAAATCTACGCGGCGGCGCTTCTTCATGACATCGCCAAAGCATACCCCGAACATCCAGAGACAGGGGCGGGATGGCTGCGGCTTCTGGGACATACCGGGATCGCGGATATTGTTGCGGATCATATGGATCTGCCGGAAGAAAAGCTGGGATATCTGAACGAAAGCCTGATCGTGTACCTGGCGGACAAGCAGGTACAGGGAGAACGGCGTGTAACGATCGAAGAACGGTTTGCGGCAAAACGGGAGAAATTTAAGGATAATCCGGAGGCGCTGGCGGGTGTGGAACGGCGGTATCAGCTGGCAAAGCGTGCGGAGGCATTACTGTAAAAAGGAAAAGAGGAAAATCATATGAAATTAATGAAAACAACCGAGGCAGTCGGACAGGTACTCTGCCATGACATGACGCAGATTATTCCGGACGTGACGAAGGACGCCGTATTCCGCAAGGGACATATCGTGCGTGAGGAGGACATCCCGGTACTGCTTTCGATTGGAAAAGATCATATTTATGTCTGGGAAAAGGACGATACAAAATATCATGAGGATGAGGCGGCGGACATTCTGCGCGGCATCTGCCAGAATGAGTATATGCGTGCAACCGATCCGAAGGAAGGCAAGATTGAGCTGATTGCGGAGTCGGACGGTCTGTTTCAGGTCGATGAAGAACGCCTCTTAAAGGTCAACAGCCTGCCGGAGATGATGATCGCGACCCGCCGGACGAATTTCCCGGTAAAAAAAGGTGATAAGTTAGCCGGAACCCGTGTGATCCCGCTGGTAATTGAAAAAGAAAAAATGAAAGAGGCGAAGAAGGTAGCGGGTTCAGAGCCGCTGTTAAAGCTGCTTCCGTATAAAAATAAGAAAGCAGGCATTGTGACGACCGGAAATGAAGTGTTCTATGGACGGATTGAGGATAAATTTGGCCCGGTCATCCGGGAAAAGCTTCAGGAATTTGGTGTGGAAGTTCTGGGACAGAAGATTATAGGGGACAATCCGGATAAAATCACGGAGGCAATCCAGGAATGGCTGGATCAGGCGCCGATTTTGTTGTCTGTACCGGCGGCATGAGCGTCGATCCGGATGATACGACACCGAGCGCGATCAAGCAGACCGGAGCGGAGGTTGTCTCCTACGGCGCGCCGGTACTTCCGGGAGCGATGTTCTTGTTGGCATATACGAAGGACGGAAAGCCGATCATGGGACTTCCGGGCTGCGTGATGTATGCGAAGAGGACCATCTTTGATCTGGTGCTGCCGCGTGTGATGGCAGATGTGCCAGTGACAAAAGCGGATCTGGCGAAAATGGGCGCAGGTGGTCTGTGCTTAAATTGTCCAACCTGTATTTTCCCGAACTGCGGTTTTGGTAAATAATCGAGCCAGAGAGAGGCGATGAGGAAGCAACCGCGATGGCACAACTGCGAAATGAGAAATGGATGGCTCATGCAGTATAAAAGAGAGGAAGTGCGTGATATGAATCTGTATGGGGAGATTCTGAAAAAACTGGAAGGGACGCCGTGTCTGGCGCTCGAGAGAAGCTTTGTGGGAGAAGAGGGAAATCTCACAGATATGCGCTGTGAACTGAAAGAAGGCGCAGAGGCGTCGGAGATTGGAAAAGAAGCCCTGACACAGGGGCAGCCGGTCTGTGGGCGCGCCGGAAGCAGTTGGAATGTGGCGGAACCATTTTTCCCGAAAGAGCGCCTGATTATTCTCGGAGGCGGCCATGTGGCTCTTCCAGTGGCAGAATTTGGCGCGCGCGTCGGATTCCTGGTAACTGTGGTGGACGACCGCCTTTCCTTCGCGAATCCGGGACGATTCCCGATGGCAGAGAAGGTGATTTGTGATGACTTTGGGCATGCGATCAAAGAACTCAAGATTCAGGAGAGCGACTATATCTGTATCGTTACGCGCGGACACCGCCACGATGCGGACTGCCTGCGGATGATTGGAAAAGGAAAAGAACCGGCGTATCTCGGCATGATTGGTTCGAGACGCCGCGTCGGTATCGTGAAACAGGAGCTTCTGGAAGAAGGTTACGATCCAGAGCGGATGAGCCGTTTAAAGAGCCCGATCGGTTTAAAGATCGGCGGTGTGACACCGGAGGAGATCGCGATCTCGATTCTGGCGGAGATCATACAGGTAAAGCGCATGGATCGGGAAGACAAACGTGTGAAAAACCGTTCCGATCTGGATTTTGATGTGCTGAAACGCCTGGCAGAGGAGCCGGATGAGCCGAAAGCAGTGGTCACGGTGATTGAATCAAAGGGTTCCTCCCCGCGCGGGGCAGGCGCGAAGATGATTGTCTACCGGGACGGACGGATTCTCGGCAGCATCGGCGGCGGCTGCAGCGAGGCGGCCGTGCTGGGCGAGGCACGTTCTCTGATCGGAAGCGGCAGGTACAAAGTAGTTCATGTAGATCTGACCGGCGAGGCGGCGGAAGATGAAGGAATGGTCTGCGGCGGCATTATGGATGTGCTGGTGGAAGACTTTGCCACGGATCGGGAACCGTGTGACCGGTAAGGAAACCGAAGCACCGGTGTATTTGGATACAAAATTTCAAATAAATGAAAAATAAAAAGATAAAAATAAAATATATGAAAAATCATCATAATAATTTCACGAAAATAGACGGAAGGGTTTGGAAAGAACAACTGGAAAATTCATAAGAATAAAGGGAAAATGCAGAAAAAAGCCACGTTATTTTTTGGTGCACATAATGACCATGTGCATTCAATAAGAATCATTGTAAAGATTGACAAAAAAAGTGCCACGTGCTACTATTTGATTAGCAAATATCATTATAATTTTTCAAAAATAACGGAAGGGTAAAAACCACATTGCTATGGCGTAAGGAATCGAAACGAGGAGGATGCCGGAAACATGTGCGTGAAATGAGGGAGGAACCAAGATATGAGAAAAACGTGGGCACTTGTAATGGCAGCAGCGATGGCGGCAGCATCCCTGACCGCATGTTCATCCAGCAAACCGGCTGAGACAGCAGCACCGGAAACGGAGGCAGAGGCAGCTGAGACAGAAGAGACCGAAGCAGAAGCAGAGGCAACCGGCGATCAGCAGGAGATTCTGGTAGCGGCAGCAGCCAGCCTTCAGTACGTTATGGAAGACAAGATTCAGCCGGCATTTGAGAAAGAGAATCCGGACATCAAGCTGAGTTTTACCTTTGACAGTTCAGGAAAGCTGCAGACCCAGATCGAAGAGGGCGCGGATGCAGACGTATTCTTCTCCGCAGCGATGAAGCAGATGAACGCGCTGGAGGACGAGGGACTGGTTGATGCAGATTCTGTCGTAGAACTTCTGGAAAATAAGATCGCCCTGATCGTTCCAAAGGATTCCACACTGGGAATTACCGGTTTTGAGGATATCACAAAGGCAGAGAAGATTGCACTCGGCGATCCGGAGAGTGTTCCGGTTGGACAGTACGCCAAGGAAGCCTTTGAGAACCTGGGTATGTGGGATGATGTAGAGGCTAAGACAAGCTTTGGTACCAACGTAACCGAGGTTTTAAGCTGGGTAGCAGCCGGAAGCGCAGATGCAGGTATCGTATACCTGACCGATGCAACCACCAGCGATCAGTTTGACCAGGTAAAGGTTATCGGATATGCACCGGAAGGAAGCGTATCGAAGGTTATCTATCCGGTTGGTGTTGTAAGCGCAAGCACAAAGAAAGATGCAGCACAGAAGTTTGTAGATTATCTGGGAACCGATGATGCGCTCTCCTTCTTTGCGGAATATGGCTTCACAGCAAATAAATAAGCCGGGAGCGATGGCTGTCTGGGATATGCAGCCGACTGTGTGAACAGAAAACAGGATGGCGAAGGACAGACAGTGAACAACGTATGGAATAAAATCCGCCGCAGAATGCAGGGTCCGCTGAAAACCAGGTGTTCTGCGGCAGTTTTTATCTCAGTCGAGAAGACTCCCACCTCTTTAGGTGGCGAATAATAGCAAATTTGTCTCAGTGGGAGTTGGGTCTCACGGACGTTCGACTTGATTCATAGGAAAGGAGGGGAAGAAAGATGGACTGGTCTCCGATATGGATATCGATGAAAACAGCAACGCTGTCGATCATTATTACGTTTTTTCTGGGAGTCTGGATGGCGCGGCTGGTGGTATCGGCACGCTCTGAGAAAGTGAAAATGGTGCTGGACGGCATCCTGACGCTTCCGATGGTCCTGCCGCCGACGGTAGCAGGCTTCTTCCTGCTGATGATTTTCGGTGTAAAACGACCGCTCGGACAGCTGTTTCTGGAATTGTTTGGCGTCAAGATTGTATTTTCATGGGCGGCAACGGTGATCGCGGCGGTGGCGATCTCATTTCCGCTTATGTACCGGGCAGCGCGCGGCGCGTTTGAACAGGTCGATGTGACGTTTATCTATGCGGCTCGGACGCTGGGATTTTCTGAGAGCCGCATTTTCTGGAGGGTGATTCTGCCGTCGGCGATGCCGGGCGTCCTCAGCGGCGCGATCCTTGCCTTTGCGAGAGGAATGGGCGAGTTCGGTGCGACCGCGATGCTGGCGGGCAATATCGCCGGAAAGACGCAGACACTGCCGCTTGCCATCTATTCACAGGTGGCGGCTGGAAAAATGTCGATGGCATACCAGTATGTGTGGATCATCGTGGTGATTTCCTTCCTGGTCGTCGTGCTGATGAATGTGCTGTCGCGGCGGGATATGCGCGGAAGCAGCAATCATAAAAAGAAAGATAACAGTGTGGAAGCGGGCGGTCAGGATGCAAAGGTTTCGGTGGAACTGTTTGCGGACAGGGAAGCGGATGCACAGAAGGGAGGCGCGCGATGAGCCTGCAGGCGGCAATCAAAAAGAGATTTTCCGGCTTTTCGCTGGACGTATCGCTTAACACCGATGGCGGCGTCATGGGCATTCTCGGCGCCTCCGGAAGCGGCAAGAGCATGACGCTCAAGTGTATCGCCGGAATTGAGACGCCGGACGAAGGGCGGATCGTGTTAAACGGCAGGGTGCTCTTTGATTCGGAAAAGCGCATCAACCTGCCGCCGCAGAAGCGGAAAGTCGGTTATTTATTCCAAAATTATGCATTGTTTCCGAATATGACCGTAGAAACCAACATTGCAGCGGGGCTTTCGGGCAGCAAGGAGGAAAAACAGGAGGCAGTTGCCCGCATGATCCGTCTCTTTAAATTAGAAGGGCTTGAAAAAAGGTATCCGTCCCAGCTTTCCGGCGGACAGCAGCAGCGTGTGGCGCTGGCGCGCATTCTCGTCTATGAGCCGGATGTGATCATGCTGGATGAACCATTTTCGGCGCTTGATTATTATCTGAAGGAACAACTGCAGTTCCAGGTGCGCGAGGTACTCCGCGGGTACACGGGCGATGTGCTGATGGTTAGCCACAGCCGGGACGAGGTCTATCGGTTCTGCGAGAAGAGCATCATCTTAAACCGCGGACAGGTGGCGATGAAGGGAGAGACGCGGGCGATTTTTCAGAAACCGGAAAATGTCACTGCGGCACGCCTGACAGGCTGTAAAAACTTCAGCCGGATCCGGCGGATCGGCGAATATGAGGTGGAGGCGCTAGACTGGGGACTCACGTTTCAGACCGAAGAAGCAGTTGCCGCGGAGCATGCCTATATCGGCATCCGGGCGCATCAGTTTTATCCGGCGCGCGGCAGTGCGAATGAATTTACGTGCGAGTGGGGGGACACACTCTGCCAGCCATTTGAGTGGGATGTTTTGCTGCGTCCAGTGGAAAATGCAGGGGCAGCGGGTGACAAAGAAAATGCACTGGAACGCGAGGTGATCTGGTGGAAGGTAGACTATAAGCAGAGTGATTCACTAAACCAGTATCAGCGCGGAGACCGCGTCCGGCTGGGAATTGCACCGGGAGATATCATGCTTTTAAAAGAAGGTTAGAATGATAGAAAAGGGGATATGTATGGCAGACGGGAAAACAGGCGCGATCATCCTGGCGGCAGGGCGGTCGGCGCACATGGAAGAATTAAAGCCGATGCTCCGGATGGGGCAGACCACGATGATACAGAGGGAGATCGACACGATCCGGCAGGCGGGGATCTCGCCGATCGTCGTCGTGACCGGGTATCAGGCAGATGTGCTGGAACGTCATATTTCACACCGTGGGGCGGTCTGTATCCGAAACAAGCGGTATGAGACATCGCAGATGTACGGCTCAATCTGCATGGGACTGCGCCATATCCAGAAAAAAGCCGATCGGGTGCTGTTGTTCCCTGCCGACGTGCCGATGATCACGGCGGACACAATCGAGAAGATGGCGCAGGCGCCCGGAAGCATGGCAGTACCGGTCTGTCAGGGAAAAAAAGGACACCCGGTCATGCTGTCGAAGGAAGTGTTTGGACATATCTTAACGTACCGGGGTGGAAAAGGACTCCGCGGCGCAATGGATGCGTGGGGCGAAGGTGTCCGGGAGATCGAGGTTGAAGATCCGGGTGTTTTACTGGACACCAACACGAAAATGGACTACGAATCGCTGCTTGCCTACGAAAAAGACAGGCAGAAGCGCGGGGAGCTGGCATTTCGGGCGTCGATTTCGCTGAGCCGCGAGGAAGAATGCTTCAGCGCGCTGACGGCGGATTTTCTGGAGGCAGTTGCTGAGAGTGGTTCAATGCTCGGTGCCTGTCAGATCCGGGATATTTCTTACAGCAAGGGCTGGAAAATGCTCAAGATCGCGGAGGCGCAGCTGGGAATCCAGTTTTTAGAGCGCCAGACGGGCGGAAGCAAGGGCGGATTTTCTGTGCTGACGCCGGAGGGAAAGGTGTTTTTAGAAAAATTCCGCCGGATGGAAGCAGCAGTGCAGGCGGCAGCAGAAGCAGCGTTTGAGAAAATCTTTCTGGAGCCGGAAGAAGAGGAAAAGGAGGATACAGATGGAAGAGAAATTAACGCATTTTGATGAAAAGGGAAATGCGATCATGGTAGATGTAACGGAAAAGAAGATTACCAGCCGGACGGCGACGGCATCCGGCAAGATTCACGTCAATGAAGCTGTCATGAAGCGGTTCTGGAGGGAACGGTTGCCAAGGGCGATGTGCTGGGGGTGGCGCGTGTGGCGGGAATCATGGCGGTGAAGCAGACCGCACACCTGATCCCGATGTGCCACACACTTCTCATCACGAAATGCAGCGTGGATTTTGAGGTGAATGAAAAAGAGCTGACGATCAAGGCACTTTGTACTGCGAAGCTGGAAGGAAAGACCGGCGTCGAGATGGAGGCGCTGACCGGTGTCAGCGTGGCGCTTCTGACCATTTATGATATGTGCAAGGCGATCGACAAGCGGATGGAGATCGGAGAGATACATCTCGATGCAAAATCGGGAGGAAAGAGCGGGGAATTTGTGCGATGATAGACGGATACGGCAGAACGATCGACTACGTCAGGATCTCCGTGACCGACCGATGCAACCTGCGCTGTGTGTACTGTATGCCGGAGGAAGGCGTCTGCAGCATTTCACATGAAGAGATCCTGCGGTTTGGTGAGATCGAGAGGGTCTGTCAGATTCTGGCAGAGAACGGCATTCAGAAAATCAAGCTGACCGGAGGCGAACCGCTGGTGCGCCGGAGACTGCCGGAGTTAGCAGCAGCGTTAAAACAGATTCCGGGAATCAAGAGCCTGACGATCACGACGAACGGTGTTTTATTAGAAGAAATGTACGATGCGCTGGCGGACGCGGGGGTTGATTCAGTCACGATCAGCCTGGATACGCTGGATGCGTCGGTGTACCGGCAGCTCACACGCCGGGATGAGATCGAAGCGGTCAGACGCGGCCTTCGGACGGCGATCCAGAAAGGCAGGATGCAGATCAAGATAAATTGTGTGCCGGTGCTTGGGATCGAGGAGCAAAAGCTTTTAGAGGTGGCGGAACTGGCGAAAAACCATAACGTGCACGTGCGTTTCATCGAAATGATGCCGATCGGCATGGGAACGCAGTTTGCCTTTGTGAAAGAAGATGCGTTGAAGCATGCGCTGGAAGAGGCATTTGGAACCTTTACCCCGTGCGGGGACGTGGCAGGAAATGGCCCGTGCCATTATTTCGCAGTCCCTGGCTTTCAGGGGCGGATCGGTTTTATCAGCGCGGTCAGCCATAAATTCTGTTCCGAATGCAATCGGATCCGGCTGACCTCAGAAGGATTCTTAAAGACCTGTCTCCAGTATGACAATGGGGTAGAATTAAAGACCATTCTGCGCGGCGGCGGTACCGATGAAGACCTGCGCCGGGCGATCGGACAGGCGCTTGCGGAAAAGCCGAAGGGACATAATTTTGAGAAAAAGACGGAATTTACGGATCGGGAACACCGGGGAATGTCCCAGATAGGCGGATAAGCAGGGTGTTTGTGAGGATTATGGTTTCTGCGGTGAAAGTGTGAGCCGGCGGAATGTTACAAGTGAAATATCGTATATGAAATATGAAATCGGAAAATTTATGGATAAAGAAAAGGGGAAACAATCATGGGAAAAGTAATCGCAACGTGTACCAGTGAAATCAAAGGTGTTCAGAAGAAAAATGTCCATCAGGTCTGTCTTATCGAGGACTATGGAATCGAGGGTGACGCCCATGCGGGCAAATGGCACCGTCAGGTCAGCCTTCTTTCATATGACCGGATTCAGGAATTCCGCGCGCGTGGTGCGAAAGTCGAGGACGGCGCGTTCGGTGAAAATCTGGTCGTGGAAGGAATCGATTTCAAGACGCTCCCGATCGGGACAAAATTTAAATGCAACGACGTCGTGCTGGAATTGACACAGATCGGAAAAGAATGCCACCATGGATGCGCGATCTTCCAGGCGATGGGCGATTGTATCATGCCGCGGGAGGGCGTATTTACGAAGGTGCTGCACGGCGGCGTGATCAAAGAGGGAGATAATCTGGAGATTCTGGAAGAAGCGTAGGAAAGAGATCAAAGAGAGGTGGGAAAACAATGAGAGCAGCAATTATTACATCCAGTGACTCCGGGTACGCGGGAAAACGGGAGGACGTGAGTGGTCCGGTAATCGCAGAAATGGTGAGAGAGGCTGGTTATGAGGTGGTCTGGCAGAAGGTGCTGCCGGACGACCAGGCGATGTTGGAAGAGGCGATGAAGGAGATCTGCGATGAGGGAAAGGCCGATCTGCTCTTAACAACGGGCGGAACGGGATTTTCTCCGCGCGACGTTATGCCGGAGGCGACGCTGGCGGTCGCGGAACGGATGGTTCCGGGTATCCCGGAGGCGATGCGGGCATACAGCTTACAATTTACAAAGCGGACGATGTTAAGCCGAGCGGCAAGTGGGATCCGTAAACGCACGCTGATCGTCAACCTGCCGGGTAGTCCGAAGGCAGTGCGGGAGTGTCTGGAGTACATTCTGCCGCAGCTGGATCATGGATTAAAAATCCTTTTGGGGCTTGATGGGGAGTGTGCTAGAAAGTAGGGAAAGCAGCAAAAACGAAGATGGAAAAACAGATATAATATATAAGACGATGTATGCTAATAGCGAGGACTTTCAAGTCCTCGCTATTTCAACGATGGTCAGCTTATTTGGGGCAGAATGGAATGACCACAAGAAATCTACTCCATTCAGTCATGAATGTTCAGTTCAGGAATTACTTACTCGATGCGGAGCATCCGATAGCCGATTCCGATGTGTGTTTGTATGTATTGCTGCCCGTCTTTTCCGCGTTCCAGCTTTTTGCGCAGGGTCGCCATGAACACCCGCAGAGAAGCGATATCGTTTTCCCAACTGCTGCCCCAAATCTGCTGCGTGATATAGGTGTGTGTCAGAACCTTACCAACATTTTTGGAGAGCAGGCACAGCAGCTTGTATTCGATGGGTGTCAGGTGCAGCTCTGTGCCGTCAAGATATGCGCAGCCTGCCGCATAGTCGATTTTCAGCGCACCATTCGTAAAAATCGGAGAATCCTGCACGGAGTCTGTTTTCATCATCGACAGTCTCCGCTGCGTCACCCGCAGTCGTGCCAACAGTTCGTCCACGGAAAAAGGCTTGGTTAGATAATCATCCGCCCCAGCATCCAGTGCCCCGATTTTATCGGAATCCTCTGTTCTGGCGCTGATCACAATGATCGGCATATTCGACCACGACCGGATTTTTTGGATGACTTCTACGCCGTCCATATCCGGCAGCCCCAGATCAAGCAGTACAATGTCCGGGTTGTGAGACAGCGCTTCCATCACGGCACTTGCGCCGTTTTGCGCCGAAAGATACCTATATTCGTGAGTTTTTAGTGTCATCGTTATTAAATTTCGCACCGGGGTATCATCTTCTACAACGAGGATGAGCGGCTTATTCATTTAAGTTCACCTCACTAAGTGGTATTGTAAAGGAAAAGATGCAGCCATGCGGCGAATTGTCTTTCAACGTCATTTCACCATGATGTGCATGGACAATAGTTTGACAGAGCGTAAGTCCAAGTCCAAGACTTCGGCGGCTGTCGCCAATTGGATTGCCCCCAGTAAAGAACATTTCAAAAACACGTTCCTTCAGTTCATTCGGAATACCGGGACCGTTATCGCTGACACATATTTCAGCCATATTTTCTCGCGGGATTGCCGTGATCCGGATGTTCGAGCCAACTGGAGTATATTTGACTGCGTTATTCACCAGATTGATGAGCACCTGCATGATGAGTCCTGCGTCCATCCGTGCCAGCAACAGTACGTCTCCGCAATCTACTGCGATGTGATGTTCTGCCGCTCTTCGGTCAATATGCCTGAGTGCTTCCGATATGATGTCATCCACGACCTGATCAGAAAGGTGCAGCTTTACGCTGCCGTCTACAATTTTCGTAATGGAAAGCAAGTTCTCAACCAGCCCCGTCAGCCATTGTGCATCGTCATAAATGTCCGTAAAAATCTGTTTCCGTGTCTGCTCATCCAACACGTCATAGCTGTGCAGCAGCGTATCTGCGTTGCCGGAAATCGAGGTCAGTGGTGTCCTGAGATCATGAGAAATCGAACGCAAAAGATTGGCGCGAAGCTGTTCGTTCTTTGCAAGAACGGCAGCTTCTTCCTTTTCTCTGGCATTTCGCAGGTTATCCAGCGCCAGAGAGCACTCGCCGAGGATGGAGAACAGAACGCTGGATGTAAATGCGTCAGGCTGCGTTTGCTTTTCCATCGGAATCCCGACAACACCGTAAATCTGCTGCCCGGTACGGATGGCAAGATACAGCCGTTTTGCTTTTGGAAAGTTTTGCGTCGTTGCTCCGGCGCGCTTGCGGTTTTGCCAGACCCATTGAACCACGTTCTGTTCCCGGTCGGTATCTGGGATGCTGTATGGACTACTTCCGTCAGCCGGATAAATGTTCCCATCCAGCAGAGCGTTGCCCTGTGCCGGGTAAATCAGAACGTCTCGCTGCATGAGCTTTTGTATCTGCGTCGCGGTCATCCGATAGACCTCCTCCGGCGTTTCCGCTTTTTGGAGCTGTCTGTTCATATCAAAAAGGAGCTTCGTGCGATAAGCGTCCCGTGCGGATAGCTGTGCGTGGGCTTTGAGCTTGGCCGCAAGTGTACTTGTCAAAAGTGCAGCCGCGAACATGACGGCAAAGGTTATCGGGTATTTGCTGCCATAGGCTGCCAAAGACAGCCGGGGTTCCGTCAGAAAATAATTGAACAGGAGGACACTCAAAAAAGCGGACAGCACACCGCAGGTATATCCGCTGGTAAAAGTGGAAGTCAGAAGCACACCCAGCAGGTAAACCATGATGATATTGTCATTTGCAAAGCTGAGCCGCAGAAAGATCCATCCGATGACCGTCGTAACTGCCAGAATTCCGATGGTCAGAAGTAGTTCCCGGGCGGTCGGAAACGCCGGGCGGATAGTAAGCGGCTGATTTCTGCGGCAGTTCTTATAGGCTTCCACATCCGGAATAATATAAATATCTACCTCTGGTGCAAGCGTAATGAGCTGTTCTGTCAGCGTCGATTCGCTCCAGAAATGCCGCCGCTGTACGCCGCTTCGCCCAATCACAATTTTGGTCACATCAGAGAGCCGCACATATTCCGCGATCTGTGTCGCCACATCTTCACCATGCGTTGTGACAATTTCTGCGCCAAGCTGCTGCCCCAGACGCATATTCGCCTGCAAACGGACGGTATCTTCCGCGTTCATATCAGCGTCTCCGGGGGTCTGCACGTAAAGTGCGGTAAGACTGGCGCAAAATGCCTGTGCCATTTTCCCTGCCATTCGTACAATGCGTTCATTGGATGGAGACGAGGACAGGCACACAAGAATATGCTCTTTTGGCATTTCGCTTCCTTTATTCTGCACATTTTCACCCCCTCTTAAACAATATTATAGCACCAAAATGTGGAGGTTTCTACTGCGCCCAATCGGATTCGTTGTCCGGAAAAGAAATTTGCTCTGAATCATAGATCACGATTTCTACATGGGCATGACTATTGCGAAATCGGGAAAACGTTTCCTCAAGTTCGTCAGGAGAAATATTTCCGACCAGATGCACGCACGGTTCAGCCTGCTGTTGTTCGGATGATTCTTTGATGTGCTTCTGATTTTCGTCCAGAAAGCGATCCAGCCGTTTCATCAAAAACCAGCCGAACAGGAACATTAGCGCCGTCCCAGCGATCAAAACGCTATCTTCCATATACCCTCACCGTCCATTCAGATTCGGAAGCACTTTTGCAGCGCTTTGTATTCGCCCAACGCTAAAATCGTTATTTCCCCGGACAGCATCGTATCCGGCGTAATGGAAACGTCGGTTTTTCCAGAGTGTTTGATGCCGAGAATGTTAATGCCATATTTTCTGCGAATATTCAGTTCGCCAACGCTTTTGCCGATCCACCCGGCCGGAACTTCTACTTCAAAAATGGCGTGCTGCTCGTCGATCTCTATGTAGTCGAAAATATGGTCGGCAGTGTATCGGATCGCTGCCCATTTTGCCACCTGTTTTTCCGGGTAGACTACCTGGTCGGCACCGTTGCGAAGCAGAAACTTTGCCTGCACATCACGCTCGGCACGCGACACCACGCACTTCGCCCCCAGCTCTTTCAGCAGCGAGGTGGTTTCCAGCGAGTTCTGAAAGTTCCCGCTGATGGTCACGATGCAGACATCAAAATTTCCGATGCCAAGAGAGCGAAGAAACTCCGCGTTTGTACTGTCGCCAATTTGTGCGTTGGTGACATATGGCAGCACATCATTGATTCGTTCCTCGTTTGTATCGACCGCCATGACCTGATGCCCCAGCTGAGAAAGCTGTACTGCAATATGCCGTCCGAAGCGGCCTGTGCCAATCAATAGAATGTTTTTCATGTGAAAAGACTCCTTATCCAATCGTGATTTTTTCCTGCGGCAGCTTTGCATTCCCCACTTTTTTGCTGGAAAATGTCGCATAAATGAGGGTAAGACCGCCGACTCTGCCCAGATACATGAGCGTGATCAACACCATTTGCGATGGAATGTGCAGCTGCGGTGTAATACCAAGTGTCAATCCCACCGTCCCGACCGCCGATGCCGTTTCATACAGGCAGGCAGACAGCGGAAGATTCTCATATGCGCTGATAAAGACAGCACCGCCAAAGAACAGCATCAAGTACATCGTCAGAATGGTCGCGGCGGTCTTGACGGCGCTGCAATCGACTCTGCGTCCGAAAAATTGGACATTATCGCGCTGGCGGAAGGTTGCAGTGGCATTGGCAAGCAGAACCGCCAGTGTCGTTGTTTTCATGCCGCCTGCTGTAGAACCTGGAGAACCGCCGATGAGCATCAAAAGGATTATTACGCCCTGTGATGCACCGGACATCGTGGAAAGATTTACCGTGTTGAAGCCCGCTGTCCTCGGCGTAACAGACTGAAAAAAGGATGCCAGCAGCCGGTTTCCGGCGGGAAGCGTGGAAAAGTCTGAAAAGAAGAAAAACATAGCAGGCAGAAAAATTAAAAAACCTGTCGTGACCAGAATCACCTTGCTCTGCATTCGGTAGCGATGAAACCGCCACTTGTTTTCAAAGATGTCATCCCACGTCAGAAATCCAATACCGCCGATCACGATCAGCAGCATAATCGTGATATTGATTACCGGGCTGTCCGCGTAGCCGGTAAGAGATGGATAGCGGTTGCTTTCTGTCCCAAGAATGTCAAACCCGGCATTGCAAAAAGCGGATATGGAATGAAATACCGCCATCCAGATGCCGCGCCATCCATAGTCCCGGCAGAATACCGGCAGCACGGCAAGCGCTCCCAGCAGCTCAATCAGAAACGTCCCTCGCAGGATGAAGCGTGTCAGACGGACGATTCCGCCGACCTTTGGTGCTGAAATTGCATCCTGCATGGTGCTGCGCTGCATCAGAGAGATTTTTCGCCCGGACAAAAGCGCAAACAATGCTGCTGCGGTTACGACACCAAGACCACCAATTTGGATCAGTGCCAGAATAACCACCTGCCCAAAGGTTGACCAGTAGCTGCCTGTATCCTGCACTACAAGCCCTGTCACGCAGACGGCAGAGGTCGCAGTAAACAGCGTTTCATTGAATGGAGTAATATTCTCTCCAGTCGTGGAGATCGGCAGCATCAGCAGTAGCGCTCCGAGTAGAATGACCCCGGCAAACCCTAATGTGATAATTTGAAAAGACGAAAGGCGGCGCTTTCGTCGAATAATCTCTTCAGGCATAAAGACAGCTCCTTATTTCTGTGATGGTCATATTATACAGCTGGAGATTTTAAGAGCGGATAAGGGAGATTTACGACGTATTAAGATTGAATAAAGATGAGGAGATGGCTTATTTCAATCGCTTTATTTGCGGAAGTGGACAATTTCAAAGAAAATGGCAAGGAGGATATGAACGATAAAATAAGGCGCCTGATCAAAGTGGGGTGCGAAGGTTGAGGGAGGAATTACGATGAAGAACCGGAAAAGTGCGCCGAGATATGAGTAGGATGCTGGAAAATATGTGTTTCTGGTTGTATACTGTGTATATGAATAAAATCGGGGAGTAACTATCAGGTAAGTTCGCTCGGAATCGTCTGGAAAAATTTCGGGTAAACGGAGAGGAGAAAGAGAGGATAGAAGTTTATGAAACTGGGATTTATTGGAACGGGAATCATTACGACGTCCGTCGTGACTGGATTCTGCGAGAGCGGAATGGAGAATCTGCAGATCGTTGTATCGCCGAGAAATAAAGAACGGGCGCAGATGCTGCATGAGAAATACCCGGAGATCGTGTCGGTCGCGGCGGATAACCAGGAAGTTGTGGATCGGTCGGACTGGGTCTTTGCGGCGCTCCTTCCGAAGGCGGCGGAAGATATCTTAAAACCGCTTCATATCGGACCGGAGAAGAAGTTTATCAATCTGGTTGCAACGCTGAGCTTAAAGCGCATCGAGGAAATGTTTGGACCGAGAGAGATTCTGGCGGATGTTGTGCCTCTGACCTTCGCAGCGAACCGATTCGGACCGGTGGTGATTTACCCGGATATCCCGGAGGTAGTCGATCTGATGAGTCACGTCGGCAAGCCGGTTCCGGTCGATACGCCGAAGCAGATCGCGATCCTTAGGAGCACGACGGGCCTGATGAGCGCTTACTATATGCTTCTGACCGTCATTATCCAGTGGTGTGAGAGAAACGGGCTGGATGAGCCATCCGCACGGGCATACATCACCGAATTTACTGGGGCGCTGTCCCGCAAGGCAGCGACGTGGGACGGGGATCTGGAAGACCTTGCCAGAGAAATGACACCGGGAGGACTGAACTGGATGGCGCTGACGCATCTGGAGGAAAAGGATGCGTATACGCCTTGGACGGAGATTCTGGGGCCGATTTTGGAGAAGGTTATAAAAGAATAGAGTCGAGGTGGAAAAACTCGGGGCGCACATTTCTCACGCCCCGAGTTTTTCTTTTAATTAAAGTGTGAGTATTCTAAAAAAGTAGTTGCTTTTTTTAAGAAGGAATGATAGTATATAGAAAACACTTTAGTACGCTACCATGATAGCAAGATAAACAAAAGTGATGGGAGCTATAACGGCAGGATATAGACGAGCGGGTGATTGTCCGGCAGATTTTGTTGAGGCGGGGCGGTTGCGGCGGCAGTTGAGAGGAGATAGAGCATGAATTTAGAGATTCAGAGCCTCGGAGGGCGGAGGCGGCGACGCTTCGCCTGAGAGGTCTTTATGAGAGCTATGGATACCGCAAGTACCGGATGGGGCGGTTTGAGGAATATAGTTTGTATGCAGCGAATAAAAGTTTCCTGCTGGGGGAAAATGTGCCGACATTTACGGATCTGGACGGACGCCTGATGGCTCTCAAGCCGGACGTGACGTTGAGTATCGCGAAGAACACCAAGGCAGATAAAAATACGTGCGAGAAGGTCTATTATCTGGAGAGTGTGTACCGTGAGAGCAAGGAAAGCCACACTTACAAAGAGATCAGCCAGATGGGACTGGAGTGCATGGGCGGCGTGGATGACTGCGTGATCGCGGAGGTGCTGGCGCTGGCGCTAAAGAGTCTGGCGGATTTTGAGACGGACTATGTGCTCAAGATTTCCAACATGGATTTCGTGGTGGGACTGATGGAAGAGCTTCCGGTCAATGCCGATCAGAAAGATATCATTTTAGGGCTGATCCGGACGAAAAACCGCAGCGGGCTGGAAAAACTGTGCGCGGATCTGGCACTGCCGGAGGGCGATACAGAGAAATTGATGAAGGTTTCCGGGCTGTACGGAGAGTTTGGGCGGGTGCTGGCAGAGGCAGGTGCGATCGCGGATACGCCGAAAATGAAGGAGGCGGTTGCACTTTTATCCCGCCTGTATGAGGTTCTGGAGGTGATGGGACTGGGCGGACAGCTTGACAAGGTGCGGCTGGACTTCTCGATGATCAATGACATTGAATATTATAACGGTATTATTTTCCAGGGATTTTTAGACGGTCTGGCACGCCAGGTTCTTTCCGGCGGCCAGTACGACGGTATGATGGCAAAATTAGGAAAGAAAGCCGATGCGATCGGATTTGCCATCTATTTAAAAGAGCTGGAACGCCTGCCGGAAAAGAGCATCCGCTACGATGTCGATGCGCTGGTGCTCTATGAGCCGGATGTCGATGTAGTGCGCCTGTGCCAGGCGGTTGAAAGCCTGCGCCGTCAGGGACTGCGTGTGCGGGTGGAGAAAGCTGTGCCGGAGGATCTGCGTTACTGCTATCTGTACCGGTATGACGGACGTCTTTCCCTGGAAGAGGACCGGGAAACTGCCTTTCAGGAGAATGGAAAGGAGGGCGCGAGATGTTAAACATAGCACTGCCGAAGGGAAGACTGGGCGATCAGGTGTATGAGCTTCTGGCGTCGGTCGGATATGACTGCAAGAGTATTTACGACGAAAATAGAAAACTGGTGTTTGAGAACCCACAGACGGGTGTCCGCTACCTGCTCGTAAAGCCGAGTGATGTGGCAATCTACGTTGAGCACCATGCGGCAGACGTCGGAATCGTCGGAAAAGACATTCTGATGGAGAGCAACCCGGATGTATACGAGCTTCTCGATCTGGGACTTGGAAAATGTCGGATGTGCGTGGCTGGAAAAGAGGATTACGTCGAGGACAAAGACCGACCGGTGCGCGTGGCAACGAAATTTACGAATATTGCGAAAGAGCATTACGCGAAGCTGGGACGCGATATTGATATTATCAAATTAAACGGAAGCATTGAGCTGGCGCCGATTCTGGGACTTTCGGACGTCATCGTGGATATTGTAGAGTCGGGCAGCACGATCCGTGAAAATCACCTGAAAGTGCTGGAAGAGTTCCTGCCGATCAGCGCCCGTTTCATCGCCAACAAGAGCAGCTTTGAGTTTAAAAACAAGCAGATCACCGAGATGGCGGAGAAGCTGAAGGGCGCGGTGGAAGCACACCAGAAGAAAAAGGAACAGGAAAAGAAAGAAAAAGAAGCAAAAGAGAAAGCGGAGAAAGAAACCGCAGCAGAAGATAAAAAGGAGGCGTAGGCAGACATGAGCCGTTTTTTGAGCAAAGCAAGCGAATCACTTCTTCCGTATACACCGGGTGAGCAGCCGCAGGGGCGGAAATTTATCAAGCTGAACACAAACGAATGCCCGTATCCGCCGAGCCCGAAGGTTGCGGAGGCGATTCTGGCGGGGTATGAGGTAAATTCTTCTAAAATTATGCCGCTGGAACTTGCAAATTTACGCCTTTATTCGGATCCGGAAGAGCGCGTCCTCATCGAGCGATCGCCGACCACTACGGCGTGGGAACAAACCAGGTCATCGCGGGCAATGGTTCCGACGAGATTTTAGGTTTTGCATTCCGGGCATTCTGCGACCAGAACGCGCCGCTTCAGTTCGCGGATCTGACGTATGGCTTTTATCCGGCACTCTGCGGGCTCTATGGAATCCCGTTCAAGGTAGTTCCGCTGGAGGAAGATTTTACCTTAAATATCGAACCGTATAAAAATTGCGGAAATAATGTGATCATCGCCAATCCAAACGCTCCGACAGGCATGAACCTGCCGCTTTCTGCGATTGAGGAAGTAGCGGCGTCCAACCCGGACCGCGTTGTGATGGTGGATGAGGCGTATGTGGATTTCGGCGGCGAATCGTGTGTATCATTGCTTCCGAAATACGAAAATCTGGTGATTATCCAGACCTTTTCCAAATCCCGCAGCTTAGCCGGCGCGCGCGTCGGATTTGCCATCGCAAACCCGGAACTCATCGCGGATATGAACCGGATCAAATACAGTTTTAACCCGTATAACGTCAACCGCCTGTCGATTCTGGCTGGCGCGGCGGCGATGCGCGACTGGGACTACACGAAAGAATGTACCGGGCGCATCTGCAAAACGCGTGAAAAAACGACCGAGGCGCTCCGGGCACTTGGATTTACTGTGCTGGATTCGAAGACCAACTTCATTTTTGCCAAGAGCGGCGATATGCCGGGAAAAGTCTATTTTGACGGACTGCGCGAGGCAGGAATCCTGGTAAGACGCTGGGACAGCGAGCGGATCAAAGATTACGTCCGCATTTCCATCGGATCCGAGGAAGAGATGGAAACGTTTGTTGAGGAGACGAAGAAGCTGGTGGAAGCGGCGAGAAGTGCAGTTGTAAGATAGGCTGGAATTCAATAGGTTCACGCATTTACTGTGGGAACCGTATGAAAATGCTGGCAGCATGGTTTTTGTAGATGGGGCAGCTGTGAATAAGAAAGGAAGGCTGGCAGAAATGTCAAGAGAACGCAAGATTTCATTAGAACGAAACACGGCAGAGACGAAAATCAGCCTGTCGATTGATTTAGATGGAACGGGAAAATATCAGGTCGATACGGGCTGCGGATTTTTAAACCATATGCTGGAGCTCTTTGCCAGACATGGACGGTTTGACCTCACATTGAAATGTGACGGAGATACGCAGGTCGATTACCATCATACGACAGAGGACATCGGAATCGCCCTGGGACAGGCAATTTTAGAGGCGCTGGGTGATAAAAAGGGCATCCGCCGTTATGGCAGTTTCCTGCTTCCGATGGATGAAACACTGGTAATGACGGCGCTCGATTTAAGCGGACGTTCCTATCTGGTCATGGATGTGGAGATTCCGACCGAAAAAGTGGGCGATTTTGATACCGAGCTTGTAAAGGAATTTATGATTGCACTGTCCTCCAACAGCCGGATGACGCTGCATTTTAAAATGTTCCACGGCGAAAACAGCCACCATATCATCGAGGCGATGTTCAAGGGACTGGGACGCGCGCTCGGCGAGGCGGTGTCGATCGATGAGAAGTACCGGGACGAGATTCCATCGACAAAAGGGGTATTATGATCTAAGATAAAAGTAAGTATAACAAATCTATTTAATAGGTTTATAATGATTCAGCAGGTTCCTGCGTTGACTGCGGGAACATACATGAATTGATATAGGAGGCTGCAAATGATAACAATTATTGACTACGGCGTGGGAAACCTGTTTTCCCTCAGTTCCTCCCTCAGTTACCTGGGACTGGAAAATAAAGTCAGCCGCGATCCGGAAGATTTAAGAAAAGCGGATCACATCATTTTACCAGGCGTCGGCGCGTATGGCGATGCGATTGCGAAACTGCGCGGATCCGGAATGGCAGAGCCGCTGCTGGATGAAGCAAAAGCAGGCAAACCGATCATGGGAATCTGCCTCGGAATGCAGCTTCTCTTTGATAAAAGCTATGAATACGGCGAGCATCAGGGTCTGGGACTGATTCCGGGCGTGATGGCAGACTTAAAAGAAGACATTCCGGCAAACCTAAAAGTGCCGCACATGGGTTGGAACAGCCTGCATCTGACGGAAAAAGGAAAGAAGCATCCGCTGTTTAAATACAGCAAAGAGGGCGATTACGTCTACTTTGTCCACAGCTTCTATGGAAAAGATTGTGATGAGAGTCTGCTGGCAACCTCGGAGTACGGCATTCCGGTCACGGCGTCCGCGGCAAATGAAAATGTCATGGGCTGCCAGTTTCATCCGGAGAAGAGCGGGGAAGTGGGACTGCGGATTCTGAAGGCGTTTTCGGAGATATAATTAATAGAAAAACAAGAAAGGTAACTGTTTTTTCAGGCTTGTAGATTGGATTTAAACAGTTATGGAGAGGAAACGGACATGGAGCTATTTCCGGCGATTGATTTGCGGGACGGCAAGGCGGTGCGCCTGGTGCAGGGCGATTATAACCAGATGACAGTATTCAGCGACCGGCCGGAGAAGGTGGCGCTGGGATTCAAGGAGCAGGGCGCGAAAAACCTGCACGTGGTCGATCTGGACGGCGCGAAAGACGCGGCGCTGGCAAATTTTGACACGATAGAGAAGCTGATTAAGACAACGGGATTATTTGTAGAAGTCGGCGGCGGCATCCGCAACGAGGCATCCATCGACAAATACCTGTCGCTCGGAGCCGGACGCGTGATTCTCGGCACGGTGGCGGTCACAAATTATCCATTTGTCGAAGAAATGGTCCGCAAATACGGCGATAAAATTGCAGTCGGTGTGGACGCGAAGGATGGTTTTGTGGCGACTCACGGGTGGCTTGAGACGAGCGAGGTAAGAGGCGTTGACTTTTGCCGCCGCCTGCGCGATACGGGAGTGAAAACGGTCATTTACACCGATATTTCCCGCGATGGAAAGATGCAGGGAACGAACCTGGAGCTTTATAAAGAATTATCGCAGATTGAAGGGCTGGATATCGTGGCGTCCGGTGGAATCAGCAGCCTCAAGGAGATTGAGATCTTGAAAAATGAGGTGTATGGTGCGATTTTAGGAAAAGCGCTGTATCTGGGTGCGATTGATTTAAAGGAAGCACTGAAATATTCCGTTTAGGAGAAGCGCCGTATAAAAAGCGGCAAAAAAATCATTCGAAGCGTTCGAATGAATAATCAGAAAAAGAAATCAGGAGGGAACGGCATGATTTCAAAACGTATTATTCCGTGTCTGGATGTAAAGAACGGGCGTGTCGTGAAAGGCGTCAACTTCGAGGGAATCCAGGATGTGGCGGATCCGGTCGAGATGGCAGAATTTTACAACCAGAGCGGCGCGGACGAGCTGGTATTTTATGATATTACGGCAAGTGTAGAAGGAAGAAAAATCTTTACCGACATCCTGACTGAGGCGGCAAAACGGGTTTTCATCCCGCTGACGGTCGGCGGCGGCATCAGCACGCTGGATGATTTCGACCGCGTTTTAAAATGCGGCGCGGACAAGGTCAGCGTCAACAGCGGCGCGATCAAAAATCCGGAGCTTATTACCGAGGCGGCACACCGCTACGGCGATCAGTGTGTGGTGCTTTCGATGGATGTTAAACGTGTTGGAGACGAATACCACGTATTTAAGCAGGGCGGGCGTGTCGATACAGGCATTGATGCGCTGGAATGGGCAGAATCCGGCGTCAGACGCGGCGCAGGCGAGCTGGTGGTCAACAGTATCGATACGGACGGTGTGAAGCAGGGATTTGATATTCCGATGCTTTTGGAGATCGCGAAGCGTGTCGATGTGCCGATTATTGCATCGGGAGGCGCGGGAAAGAAAGAAGATTTTTTAGACCTCTTCCAGTATCCGCAGATCGACGCGGGACTGGCGGCGAGTATTTTCCACCGGAAAGAAGTGAATATTAAGGAATTGAAACAGTATCTGGCGGAGAATGGGGTGGAGATGCGGTTGATCTAAATCGCATAGATGCCCTAAAAGTTAGAGGGCGGTGCTTTTTCGTGAGAGGGACGGAAAACAGGCATCCAGAAACTTCCGAAAAACGCTTTCGCTCTTGCGCCTACGCAGCGGTGCTAAGTTCGAAAAGACCTCACTACGCACCGGCGTATGCGATGTTTTCTACAGTTTTTGGATGCCTGTTCTCCTGTGGATCGCGAAGGAGAGCGTCGGCGCTGCGCTGATCGTACGAAAACATGAGCCAGCAGGCAATTTTTAATGGGATTTTGCGCGTGACTGTGAAGGTACTGAACAGTTACGATGTAATTAAAATTTTATGTGGTAAGGCAGGATAAAAATATGAGTGAGAATATCAACGAGATTGCAGGCGTAGAGCCGTCGTTTAAGATTGATGAGTTAAAGTTTAATGAGAAAGGTCTGATTCCGGCGATTGTGCAGGATCATTATAGCAAGAAGGTTCTGATGATGGCTTGGATGAATAGGGAGAGTCTGGAGATCAGCCTCGGGAGAAGAAAACCTGTTTTTACAGCCGCAGCCGTCAGGAGCTCTGGAGAAAGGGTGAGACGAGCGGGAATGTGCAGCATATTTCCAGTATTTATGCGGACTGCGATAAGGACACCTTGATTGTCGAGGTGGTCAAGGAAGGTCCGGCGTGCCATACGGGCGCAGAGAGCTGCTTCTTTGAGCCGGTTTACCAGAACGAGGAGATCACGCCGTTTTCCTATGAGGGACTTTACGACCTCATTATGGGACGTAAGACGAATCCGAAGGAAGGAAGTTATACGACTTACCTGTTTGATAAAGGTCTGGACAAGATTCTGAAGAAAGTCGGCGAGGAGTGTACCGAGGTTATCATCGCGGCAGCGAAGAAAGACAAGGACGAAACGATCTACGAGCTGGCAGATCTGTGTTACCATGCCATGGTTCTGATGGCAGACGCGGGCATCAGTGTAGAGGATGTGACGAAAGAGCTGGCGAAGCGGCATGTGGTGGATCATAAGGTGAAGCAGGAGTATATGCGGTAGAAAGCTCTTTTAAGTTTTTGGAGAGTGACGAATATAGTAGAAGGTAAGAATGGGCTATTGCGGATGCAGGTGTTTGCAATAGCCTATTTTTATACGAAAATTATATATATTAAGTGTATGGAATGCCTGGAGAATCAGGTTAAAAATAGGAGTGCAGAAGGAAAAAATGAAATTTGTGAAACAGCAAATGACAACAGATGCTGTTTCGCAAAATATAAGAAAAATGATATGGTCCTTTTTAATGATATGTGCACTCAATTTTAAATTTACAATGTAAAAAACATAGTTTTTACGAGAATGGACGTAAATAAGAATCAAATTTTGAGCACATTGAGAATCAAATTAAGTTTAAGTCTTGACGAAGTGGATGGTAGATGCTATACTAGACGTGGATTTAAGGAGGGAGATTCTCAGATGGCACAGTCGGCTGAAAAAAATATAAAGGAAAGAAGTTCACTGTATCCCATGTTTTCTATTAAAGAAATTGTGGATTTCATTAATGAAATTGTAAAAATCGGTGGAAAGCGTGTATCTATCAATACTATTGCAAGTGTTCTTGGATTTAGCGTGAAGACAAATTCCTTTCGGGCAAAGATTAGTACTGCAAAGCAGTTTGGATTGATTCGAGGTTCAAATGGAGCGGTTGAACTGACAGAACTTGCCAAGCGGATTGTCTATCCGGTTAATGAATTAGATACCAGACGCGCTATCGTAGAAAGCTTTTTATCGGCTCCGCTATATCGTAAGATCGTGGAAAGATATGAAAACCAGGCCCTTCCTAGTCAAGATAAGCTTAGTAATATACTTCTTTTAGAATACAATCTAACGAAAAGCGCTAAGGATATTGCCGCTGCGAAATTCATTGAAAATGCAGAGCAGGTAGGAATACTGAAAAACGGCATTATTCTTTTGGAATCAGATGAGAATGATATTGACTCCTTTGAGGATGAAAGTTCTTCTAAAGATTCTAAAGAGGTTAGTGAAAATAGTACCGCTGAATCCAAAGAGGAAGTTCTGACGTCGATGGAGCCGTCGGCGTATTGTTTTACAATACCAACACTTTCTGGTTCTGTGGCAAAGGTTATCATTCCCCAGAATGTGACCGAAAAAGATTTAGATTTCATCACACTTTACATTGAAAACATGTTACCCACTTTTATTTCCAACTTAAAAGAAGAGTTGGAAAAATAAAAGCAGACCACCCATAGGTGTTCTGCCTCTTGAATCTGTGTTGCAGCACAAATTCTGCCGACGAGTATGCCGGGATACGTATTTACATTTTTAAATGTATCATACTTTGTCGGGGATTTCAAGAGGAACCTTCAAAAAAGGAGGTGACCGCCTTATGGATAAGGAATATGTCTTAGTATATACTCCATATATTACTCGTAAGGGCGTGCGCATCTGGGCTTCACAATATGGCCTCAAGGTGTTCTGCCTGCGAATCCCTCGCGAAAAGTATCGCGGCTAATTGATGATCAAGATTCTATTCCGGCATAGAATCTTGATTTTTTTTTGTAATTGAGAGAGACGGATAGAGTAATTATGAAACATAAAATCAATAAAATAACGGAAAAATCACAAAAATGTTGATATAAAAAGGAGATACAAAACATGTTGGTGCAATTTAAAATGAAAAACGTTCTTTCCTTTAAAGAAGAAACGATTTTTGATATGACAGCAATCAGCGCTTATAAAGAGCACCGTCGAACCTGATTGATATAGATACCAAGGAAAAATTCCTGCGGGTAGCAGCTATTTATGGCGCCAATGCCAGCGGAAAGTCCAATTTCGTGTGGGCACTACAGCTTTTTCGGCGGATTGTTTCCCAATCTTTGAACAATGTTGATGACGGAGCTGAGTCCGTACTCAAAAAATGCAGTAAACCATTTTCTTTTGAAGAGAACAAAGGTAATTCAGAATTTGAGATTGTACAGATTCTGCGGGACGAGGAGTATCAGTATGGGGTTGAGTACAATTCTGAGAAGATCGTGATGGAATGGCTGTACAGAAAGAGTTTAAAGACAAACCGTAAAGTGACGATTTTTGAGAGGACGATGCAAAAAGTAAATTTAGGGGTGTACGTTAGAAAAAAATGTGAAGCTTATAAAGATCAAATTCCACCAGAGACATTATTGTTATCTTTCTTTAATAAGCTCAAGTTAAAAACAGATATTTTTAAAACGGTTTATTCAGGAATTACAGATGTACTGGTTTTTATGTCGGATGACTATGAAGATACAAGGTTTTTAGATGCTCTTTTACCTAAGGTAATTGATGGAAAAAAGGAAAAGTTATTAGAGTTTCTTACCGCAATAGATATTGGAATAAAGGATATTACTTATAAAGAAAAAGAAACGCTGTTTTTTACATTTCATAAAGGGGCGGATGGGGAATTATATCCTTTGAATTTATACGATGAGTCAGAAGGTACAATCAAGAGTATCATGCTTTTTATCCATGCACATATGGCAATTATCAATGATTATGTACTGGTGATGGATGAGCTAAATGTAAAATTACATCCATTGTTGTTAAAATTTTTTATTGATTTATTTTATGATAACAATTCAATGGCTCAGCTGATTTATACTACACATGATACGACATTAATGGATAAAAATTCTTCCGAAGGGACCAGATTTGGTTTGTACAGAAAGACGAGCTGGGACATTCGGAATTATGTGCGCTTTCGGACTTTAAGGTGCGTTCCGATGCATCATTTGAAAAGGATTATCTGGCGGGGGTATATGGAGGAATTCCATTTCTTAAGGAGTTTTCCTTGAAAGAAGGTGAGTAAGAAGAGTATGTGTCAGCTGTGTAATGGCAACCGCATGGTTTATAAGGCAGAATTAGTGCGGTATTATGGCAATTTTCTTGTGTTTTCTGTATGGAAATGTTACAATTAAATTGGAGAGCATTTCATTTTACAGTTACAAGGGGGAGTTATTATGAAACGTTTTAAAAAGTTTGGAACTGCGCTTTTATCCTGCATGATGCTGACGGCATCGTTCGCGACTGTCTCAAACATGACGATGATTACAGCCGAGGCGCATCCGGGACGGACGGATGCACAGGGCGGACATCATGACTACAAGAATCAGAGCGGTCTGGGAAGTTATCATTATCATTGTGGCGGCCATGAGGCACATCTTCATCCAAATGGAGTTTGCCCGTATAAGAATGGGGCGGTTTCGAATGGAAATACGTCCGGTCAGACGCAGACTCAGACACAGGCACACTCCGCAGGTAATCAGAATCAGGTAGCGGAACAGATGAACACGTATCAGCCGGTGTTTGATGCAAATTATTATTATATGAATAATCCAGATTTGCAGTCGGTCGTTGGCTTGGATTCGCAAAAGTTATTTGAGCATTTTTATACGTGCGGTATGGCAGAAGGACGCAGGGCATCGGAGAATTTCGATGTCAGTGTATATAAGGCAAATAACCCGGATTTGGCGGCAGTGTTTGGAGACGATTTGAAGGCTTACTATACACATTATGTGCAGAGTGGGCAGTTGGAGAACCGGGTTTGCAAATAAAAATAGGTGATGGAAGAGAAAAGCCGTGCGGTTGTGTAATAAAGCCGCATGGCTTTCTATTTTCGCTTTTCTAAAACCAACTTCCGCATCCTTCGTTTCATGGAAGACCAAAACGGGGGCGGGAAAACTGCCCTGTTCTAGAGTTTAGAGAAAGCTGAAAGCATATCTATAAAAGTTAAATGTCCATGTTTCTTTTCAATGTGATACTTTCCAGTATGAAAAACATTTAAAGCATATATGGTTAAACCTATTTTTTCATGGCATTGGCCTCCGAGGTAATATTTATAAATCTGTAATTTGTAAATGCTAACAAGCCAATTATAGAACTTATGTTCTGCAATGTCAACTGAGTTCGCTATCAGTCCGATATGTATTTCTAAGTAAATGTAGAATTTTGCCTTTGTACCCTTTATTTTAAATCAACTCCCGCAAGAAAAAAGCAATCTGCGATCCCCGATTTACCATATACTCCAGCACCGTCTGAGTATTCAAAGCCAGTTCCACATCGTTCCTGAAATCCATGCGATGGCGTGATACAAAAAGACCGACGTACTCTTCCATATAATACAAGGTTTGCTGATAAAGCGGTAACTGGCAGTCAGGATCACGCGAGACCAGTTTATACATCCAGTTGATTCCGTTTTCAATGTAAGGTTCCTGCCCAACGGTATAGAGCAGCCGGGAAATCGCGTAGAAGAGAGCTTTGGGACTTCCCGATTTGTCGATAAAATCGTCAAAGAAAGCCGCTTTTCCTTCTGGAAGGAAGGCGCATCGGTGAACGCCGGATCTCCAGGGAGAATTGCCAAATAAATAGCTGATGATCACTTTATCCAGTCCATAAGGATGGCGGTCATCAAAAGAACCCTGTGGTTTGCTGCTTAATGCAAGAAGGTAAGGTTTCAGTAATTCCCGTACATTCCAGAAAGCATCTGTTTTCCCGTTGATATCCTGTATCCGGATGAGCTCGGTGAGCAGATATCCTGAGTTATCATTTCGAGTCAAATCAGCATATTGGAAAAATGCATCGATCAGGTTAGTCTGCTTTGTCTGTTCACAATGGAGCAGAACATCTGCCAGCCAGGAAACATAGTTTATTGTATAGCCAGAAAGCTCCCTGCGTTCGGCGCGTAAATCCCTGTTATCTGTAAAAACAAGTTCCATGACAAGATCTTTCGTTGCGTCCGCGAATTTAAATGCCTCTGCTGCTTGGGGAGAGACCAAGGAAAGAAGCGTGAAAATCGTCATATTCTGGAGCTTGGAAAAATCAAAGTCGGTTATATCAACTGAGTCTTTCGCAAGCGCACAGGCAATTACATCCTCATTCTGTTTGAAAAAGTCATCGCTGGAAAATGACTCATTTTTCAAAAGCGCGTCTTCATATGAATCGGCGAGGAGTGAAAACGGATATAGGAAATGCCACGCAGCATTCTGGCTGTGCGCCCAGATGGTTGACGTGATTCCGTTCACGATACGGCTGTTGTAACTCCAGTCATTCAGTGCCAATTTAAGAAGCAGGCACAGAGGATTTTCGTCATTTATGGCTTTTATATTATCTTCATTGCTTAAAAGAACCAGTCCAACGGCAATCGCATCGATTCCATTTCCAGCCTGAACGATTTCAAAGTGAGAAGCGTGTGCAAATAAATCAGCAATAGAGAAAATGATACATTCGCATAATGTCCGATCTTCATGTGACAATGTTTCCTTAAAATCCCGAAGTAAAACAGCACTGGTGTAAGATGCGATCGCAGTAAAGCGGTGCACGATCACAAATATATCGTCGGAAGAGAGTTCCTCATTGCGAACTTCAGCGTCCATATATGCCCAGATTTCGTTCAGCTCTGAGCAAATGGTGCGGACATTCTCATACTTTTTATATTCCCGGAATTTAACATCATGGTGGAATTTATAATCGCTCCATAACTGTAAATCCATATATTTCAGATGAGGTTCATAGGCGGCAGCGCTCTTCTGGCTTAATGCTTTCATGTCTTCTGTAAAATCAGGGAGAACCGTACAGAGTGTCTGCCCGTGCTCATTTTCCTGAACATCAACAATTTCCTGATAATGTCGTAAATCCATCCGGTAATAGGCAAATTTGTCATTGGATGACCAGGTATCGATATCGGCAGCCGCTCGGTCAATCGCCTGATACAGCGTTTGCTTCCGCAATTCGAAGGCTTCTTTTGATAGACCGCTGGCGTTTGTTTGATACGATAAAATAACCTCTTCCAGCCGCTTTTTTCTGAAGGGAAGGCGGTTACTCTCCAGCCGTTCTTTTTCAAGAAGATCTTTTCCGGACAACAAAAAGGAAGCTGAGGATTCGGCGGTGAATCGATATGAATCCAGATGAAACAGCTCTTTTGTGCGAAGAAGCTCGCAGACAATCTCAAATAGTTTATCTGGATAAGCTTCTGCGGCGCTGACGATCACGGAAGTCAACATAACATTGCGGGACTTTTGCAGGATATAGCGGCAATAATTAACAACAATATGAGTTTCTGAATGCTCGATAACCATAAGAAGCCATTTTTCAAACCCCATCAAGAGACTAATCAGAAGATTTGGACCAACCGAAGTTCCGCGGTACATCTTCCAGAGTCGGTCAGATGCAATTTGTTCTACAGGTATATTGTTTACATAAATAGTAATGTTTGTACATTCCCCATAATCCTCATTTAAAGATGAATGTGCGTAGGAATTACCAGCTTGATTGCAAAAATTAATTAACCAATCGGTTACGAGGTTTTGCTCGGCTTGCAGCAACGGAATAATTGGTGTTGCATAAGCACTTGCGGTTTGGTACCAAAAGTCCAGATGAGGATTTAAACCGAAATCTTCTTCAATGTCAGGATGTGCGTAATGGGTACGAAGAGTCATATTGGAGTGAACCCACAATTTTGCCATCAGATGAAGCGCGATTTCAGGCATTGCAGCTGGAACCATTCCATAATGATAAATATCCGATACAGCACATTTTGCCAGGTCCGTATACATACGGGGAAGAGGAGGATGATTTTCATCGCCTGTTTTTTCATCTATTACCATTTGAAAAAGAGATTTTAAGGGTTCCTGAATCATCCATGCAGAATTTACCAATACATCCTGCAGCTTTTCTACCTGCCCTTTTTCAAAGGTATACCGCAGATCCTTGTCATTGGCTATTTTTTGAAACAAAAATACTCCGATTTCTCCCGCCATACGGGTGTTTTCTGATTTGGCATGAGCGAGGTGTTTGGTCCAGGAATCCAGTACCTCAATGATGGTGGAAATCAGACGTTCATCCCAGAGGATTGTCTCTTTCTGCTCTAACAAAAAAGCAAACAAAGCCTGCCAGGCATAGCCGGACGGCTTGGAAAGGCGAAACGGAATCAGATTTCCAGTACTCCAGTATTGTTCCCAGTTCTCTGCGGCGCGGCAGCAGGTGTTGATTAAAATGGCAAGTTTTCGTAACAGCTCATAGTTGTTTGCAGCCATCTTTTGTGTCAGCTTTTGATAAACTACTTTTAAAGATTCCGTGCTGATAACCGTTAATAGAATCTCATTTTTCCATATCTGATCTACCTGTTCGCAGTCGAGAAGGTGGAAAATAAGCTCCTGATGCGTTGGAACAGCGGCAAAATCAGCCAGCCATCCGCGAAATAGCTTTCGGATGCGGAGAGAAGGGTGGAAATCGGCAAAAAACTGCTCATTCAGGGTACCATGCCGGTAGCGTTCAGTAAAAATATGACCGACAACCAACTCTTCAAATACATCATGGCTGTGCAAATATCTTCTGGCATCGTCGCTTTGGAACAGCACGCCGCTTTTCTCCAGTTCAGAAAGTGCCTCGGAATCATCCTCTGCGAGAATCTCATAATAATAAATCTCATTTTGAAGCATTTTCGTGGTCAAAGAAATAAGAGCCGTTTCCCTTCTGGTTGGCAGATTGTCCTTCCGCTTCCGGTTGTTACGGATGATATCATTCCAGATCTTTTCCTCGAATGCCTCACGGTTCAAAGAACGCATCGATTCATCCTCGAGGTTTCCCAGAGCCAGATATAAGCCCAGATAGAAAGGCGCACAGAGCAGATCCAGCAGCCGCTTGTCCTGTGGCAGCTGAAAACCATAGGTATGGGATAAAGTGGACAGTTTATCAGAGTCAACCGGTTCGACATGATAGGTCTGAACCTTGCTGCCGTGTAATAGGGAGTTTTGAAAAGAATCCCGGTACGCGGTTCGGAGTGTCAGAATGATTTTCCATCCAGCCGCCATAAAGCGGTTCAGGATATCCTCAAACGTTTCCTGATATTCACAAATAAAAAACTTTTCGGCTGCATCGATATAGAGCACACGTGTGTCAGCCATTTTGTATACATCGATCACTTCATCCAAATTTAATTCGCCGTAAGGGGTTAAAAAATTTAGGATATCATTCACATCCAGATCGGTACTTTTAAAAGCGAGGAATGCGCAGTCATTTGTAAGTCCATCCGTAAGTTGTTTTACCAGAGCCGATTTTCCGGAACCGGCAGCTCCGTCAATGAGCAAAATGACCGCATCAGAATTTAGAAACGAGTTAAGGTCTAGTTGGATATGTTCCAGAGTAATATCGTTTTCTCTATATCTTACGCTGGTGTGAATGTGATCAAATATCTCTCTTTTATGTTTTACAAGATTTTCACAGCAGGTCTGTACGGCAGAGTCCACCTGAAAAAACACATTGCGGCAAATGGTAAGCTGCTTATCCTGCATCAGCTGCGCTTCCAGGTTGCTGGGAACCCGCCAGACAAGCTCAATGCCAAGCTCTTCAGCGGCTGCTTCCACTTTTTTCTGATAGGAGGGCATGATATCGTCCTTTTTAGAACTGGGAGAAAACTCACGGCTGATATAAAAATAAAGCGTTGTAATACCTGGATATCTCTGTACGGCTCCCTTGACAGCACCGATCAGTTCCTGTTCTTTGGAAGACATGGTAACACTGTCCGCATAGTATTTCGACTGGAAACCAATATAGCGATCGCCCACATGAATGGGATTTGTCTCAATATGGGGTTGGTTGAAGTAGCGGAAAATACCGTAGGGCTGCTGGAACTCATGGCAGAAGAGGTAGTAGGTGAGGGACTCGAAGGCATGTTGGGGATTGGTGGAGTATTTGTAGTTAAATGCGGTCCAGTTGACGGATGTTTGTGGGATCATGGGTGAGAGCCTCCTTTGGGTGGTGTGATAAGGGTATTGTAGCATAGGGGGGAAGGGGAGGGAAATGGGAAAAGCGGAGATTTGATGGAGTTATTGAAGGAATCAATGATTATGTGGATTTTCAAACAAGTAATATTGCGGATGTAGAAAAAGAATTTCATTGTGCAGTTGACGATTACCTTATATTTTGCAGTGAAGTTGGAAAGGAACCTGAAAAGGAATATAAAGGCACTTTTAATGTCAGGATTAAGCCAGAATTACATAAAAAACTGGCTTTTAAAGCGTTAGAAGATGGCGATTCTTTAAATAAAGCGGTAGAAAAAGCAATTGCTGTTTATTTATCGGATGCAGAGCAAATGATATAAATAAAGATATAAAAAGAAGTTTATGTGTTAAAAAGGAGTATTGTAATGGCGGCTAATAAGAAAAATAATATTAATGTTGATAGACCAATAATTCAATCAAGTGGATACAATGGAAGTGAGCCTGTTCGTATTTGTCCGAATTGTAATAAGCCAAAACCAATCAGCGAATTTGGTTTCCGTAAAATGGGAAATGGTCAAATTAGAAACCAGTCCTGGTGCAAAGACTGTAGATAAAGCGGGGTGAAAACTCCGCTTTTATCTTATTAAATTAATTTAAGAATTTCCTAAACATTCCTTCCCACAAACTTCTATTGAATCCCCCCACAAACCGTAGTATAATAAACTAGACTTCGCATAGGCACAAATCCTCTAAAATCAGGCGTGCCGGATGCGGATGTATGAAAGCGCGTTAAGAGACGCAGAATAAGAAGCAAAAGCACGTGGAGTAGGCTGCCTGTGATCAATGTCATGGTCAGACGAAAGATGGAACATAGGATGGATAACGATCGTATCCGGGCAGCCTGCGGGCGGCTCCGGGATGGCGAAGCATACCCATTGTGCGCCAAAATGCAGAGAAATGCAAAGGAGAGTACAGGGATGTGGTATGTGATCCAGACACAGACAGGCAAGGAACAGGAGCTGACAGAATGCATCGAACGCGTTTTGAAAGGAAATGGGTACCGCGCCTGTTTTGTGATTGAGCAGGAATGCGTCTGGCGCAATGCCGGGGAACTTTTGGAATACCAGAAACCGCTCTTTCCATCCTATGTTATCGCGGACACCGACACGCCGGAGGAATTCTTTCTGGCGTTAAAGCGGGTCCCGAAGCTTTCCAAACTCCTGCGGACAGACTGTGAATTCTGGGCGATCCGGGAGGAAGAGAAGAAACTGCTCTGCCAGATGATGGAGTTGGATGAATGTCTTGTCCGCCGCTCCTTTGTCACCCTTGACGAAGACGGCAACATCCTAACCGCCCAGGGACCATTATCCTTCTTCCTGGACAAGATTGTACGCAAGCGCATCCGTAAGCGGATCGTGACGGTCGAGGTTGAGCTTCTGGGAGAAAAGCGCAGGATAGAACTGGGAATCTGTCTGCCGGAAGATAAGTAAAAGAAAGGAACCAAAACACAAAAGCATGAATCAATTTGAGCAATACAAGCGCCTGATCAAGCTGGGATTTGCCCTGATATTGGTTGCGCTTCTGACAGGACTCTATGGCGTCATCTGGATCAACTGGTACAACAAGATTATCTGGGCGCCGTTCTTCCGCAGGGGTAACTGGATGATGATATTCATCTATGGACTCCTGCTTATTTTCTTTATGCAGCTGTACGGGGGATTCAAGATCGCCCTCCTGAAGCGAGGAAATCTGATATATTCACAGATATTGGCGGTGGTATTTACCAATATTATCACGTATTTTCAGATCAGTGTGCAGGATAAGAAATTCACGGCACCTCTGCCGCTGGCAGTCAATCTGGTCGGCGCAGTCATCATCATTCTGGCATGGACGATGACATTTCTGTGGCTGTACCGGGGGATGTTTCCGCCGAGAGAACTGCTGCTGATATCGGGCGATCACTCCGACTATCATCTGATCGAAAAGATGAACGCCCGCGAAGATAAATACATCATCAGCCAGATCATCAGCTATCACGAAGACCCGGAACGGGTAAAGGCGGAGATCGCCAAATATGACAGCGTGATTGTCGGAGATATTCCGGCGCACGAGCGCAACTATATCATCAAATACTGCTTCGGACAGAATATCCGGACCTACAGTGTACCAAAAATTTCAGATATTCTGCTTCGGAGTTCGGTGGAACTGAATCTGTTTGATTCACCGCTGCTGCTTTCGAGAAATAACCAGGGACTGCAGATTGAACAGGCCATCATGAAGCGGATCATCGATATCATCGGATCGCTCGTCGAATCGTTATTACGATTCCGATTTTTTTGATTGTAGGAATCAGCATCAAGGTGACAGACGGCGGACCGGTGATTTACCAGCAGACGCGCCTTACAAAAAACGGAAAGAAATTCCAGATATATAAATTTCGTACCATGGTGCAGAACGCGGAAGCAGATGGAAAGGCACGGCTGGCAAGCGAGGACGATCCGAGAATCCTGCCGATTGGCCGCCTCCTTCGTGCAACCCGCCTGGACGAGCTGCCGCAGATTTACAATATTCTGAAAGGCGATATGTCCATCGTGGGTCCGCGGCCGGAGCGCCCGGAGCTGGCAGCAGAGCTGGAAAAAGAAATACCGGAATTTTCCTTCCGCCTGCAGGTCAAAGCCGGACTGACCGGTTATGCCCAGGTATATGGAAAATACAACACAACCCCTTATGACAAGCTGAAGCTGGATTTGACGTACATACGGAACTATTCTGTTCTGGAAGATCTGAAGCTGATTATCATGACGCCGAAGATCATGCTGATGAAAGAGAGTACGGAAGGGGTTAAAGAAGAACAGGAGCCGACAAACGGAAAATAAAACATGGAAAAACAAGCAGATATACGCATTTTGATTGCCTGTCATAAGCCAACGTATGTGCCGGAAAATCCCCTTTTTTATCCGATACAGGTGGGAACGGCTCTGACAGACCGGCGGCTGGAAGGAATGACATACCATGACAATGAGGGCGATAATATATCCGAAAAAAATCCAGATTATTGCGAACTGACAGCCCAGTACTGGGCGTGGAAACATTTGGATTGCGATTATTACGGATTTTTCCATTATCGCCGTTATCTGACCTTTCACAATCTAAGCCCGGTGACTGCGAAAGGGAAAATAATAGGAAAACGTCATATCCCATATATAGAATTAGATTCCGTATGGGAAGATCTGACGCCATACTGGATCGAGGAAGACTGGATGTGCCGCCAGATCGAACAATACGATCTTCTGACCGTGTATCGCGAACGAATCAATACAACGGTTTACCGGCAATACTGTCAGTATCATGATGGAAACAATCTGAATCAGATGCTGGCACTTTTAAACCGGATTTATCCGGAATATGCAGATGCGGCGGACGCATATATGCATTCCAAAGAAATCTATTATATGAATATGTATATCATGAAAAAAGAGCTGTTCCAGAAATACATGGAATGGCTTTTTACGCTTTTAAGCGCCTTTGAAGCAGAGAGAAAAGAAGCAGACAGGCAGAAACAGGAGCCGAGACTGATTGGATATCTGGCGGAGCGCCTGTTCGGCATCTTTTACTTATATCAGAGAAACAGGGGGGCGCAGTGTGCGGAACTTCCCTATCTGAAATTCTATCATACCGAACCGGGAAAGGAGGAAAGCACATCCAATATACGGGAATTCAGGCTAAAACCGACAAAGATCAAAATTAAAATAGATATGCGCAGATTAAACCGTTTATTTCCGGCAGGAAGTTTAAGACGGGTTCTGCTGCGAGGACTTTTTCTGAGATAAAAGAAAAAAGAGAGAAAGGAAAAAGATATGAATTTGTTCTTAAAACGACTGGGCGGATTTTACAAATACCGCTTCCTGATGCAGCAGCTGGTGACAAAAGATATCAAGCTGAAATACCGCCGGAGCTTTCTGGGGTATCTTTGGAGTATTCTGAATCCGCTGATGGTTATGGTTATCATGGTAATTGTATTCTCCAATATGTTCCGGTCGGATATTACCAATTTCCCGGTATACCTGATTATCGGACAGACTCTTTATAACTTTATGAGTGAATCAACCACACAGGCGATCTTTTCCATCATTGGAAATGCGTCCCTGCTAAAAAAAACGTATGTACCGAAATATGTATTTACCGTCTCCAAAATCACAAGTTCCTTTGTAAATATGATATTTGCTCTGGGGGCACTTATTATCGTATTTATCGTGTGCCGGGTAGTCCCGAATGTATTCTTCCTGTTCATTCCGGTGATTCTTTTGCAGGAATATCTGTTCTGCCTGGGACTGGGAATGCTGTTAGCACAGGGATGTGTATTCTTCCGTGATATCCAGCATATTTACAATGCAGTACTGACCGCATGGATGTACCTGACCCCATTATTTTATCCGATCACCCTGCTTCCGGAGGCACTGCGGAAACTGGTTATGACCCTGAATCCGATGTACTTCTATATCACGCAGTTCAGACAGATCGTTTTGGAATGCCGGATGCCAGATTTGTATCTGATCATCGCCGGATTCGTGGCAGCAGGTATCGCACTTCTGGTCGGAGTGGGCGCGTTCTTAAAGACGCAGGATAAATTTATCTTATATATCTAGGAGGCAGAAATGGCATCGGACAAAGATACAATCATAAAAGTAACCAATGCGGCGGTCCGTTTCAATATGGCTTCCGAGCGCATCGATAACTTAAAAGAATATTTTGTAAAACTGATCAAACGGGAGCTCATGTTTCAGGAATTCATGGCTCTGAAAGATATCAATTTTGAAGTAAAACGCGGGGAAGCGTGGGGCCTCATCGGAACCAATGGTTCCGGAAAATCAACCCTGTTAAAACTGATCTGCGGCATCCTGAAGCCGTACCGGGGCACGGTAGAGGTAAAGGGAAGTATCGCACCCTTGATCGAGCTGGGCGCCGGATTCGACGGCGAACTGACTGCGACGGAAAACATCTATCTGAATGGCGCCGTTCTCGGTTACAGCAAAGAATTCATGGATGCACATTACGAAGAGATCGTCGAGTTTGCAGAACTCAAAGATTTCATGAATATGCCGATCAAAAACTATTCCTCCGGTATGGCAGCCCGTCTGGGATTTGCTATCGCCACGATCGTGCAGCCGGAGATCCTGATCGTCGATGAGGTACTGGCGGTCGGAGATGCGGCATTCCAGGAAAAATGCCAGGAACGCATGCATCATATGCTGGAAAATGGAACGACACTTCTCTTTGTCTCCCATACGATGGCAACCGTGCGGCAGCTCTGCGACCATGCAATCTGGCTGAACAAGGGAAATGTGGTTATGCAGGGCGAGGCAGAGAGCGTCTGCGATGCTATATGGAAAGCCTGAATCTGCCGGAAAACGCATAAAAATCCCGCAAAATGCTGTAGATGAAAGGAATGTAATATACATGGAAAAACAAGCAGGACAGATCCCGGATATCCGGATCTATGTGGTCTGCCACAAACCGGCCTATGTGCCGGAAAATCCATATCTGTATCCGATACAGGTGGGAACCGCACTCTCCGGAACAAAACTTCCGGGGATGCTGCATGACGATGAGGGAGACAATATTTCCGAACGGAATAAGACATACTGTGAGCTGACGGCACAGTATTGGGCATGGAAAAACGAAGAGGCGGATTACTATGGATTTTTCCATTACCGCCGCTATCTGGCATTTGATCCGTCTCTGAACAAAGACGATGGATGGGGGAATATTGCCTATGACCGCATCTCAGAAGAAGCGATCGAGGAAATGAAACTTCAGCCGGAGATTATGCGCGATCTGATCACAAAATATGACGTGATCAGCGTCCGCGGACGCCGGTATCCGCGCATTAAGACAGAAGGAAAAACGATGGATGTATACCATGAATATGGCATGGTTCCTTTCCAGCACCGGAAAGATCTCGACATTACCCTGCAGATTTTGAAAGAAAAATATCCGGCGTTTGCACAGACAGCAGATTCGTATATGCAGTCCGAAAACGCCCATGAGTGCAATATGTTCATCATGAAAAAAGAGATCTATAAAGACTACTGTGCATGGCTCTTTGACATCCTTTTTGAGACAGAAAAGCGGATCGACAGTACCTGGTACAGCGTGGAAGAATACCGGGTGATGGGATATCTGGCAGAACGCCTTTGCGGCATCTACTATGAGTGGCTGAAAACCCAGCCGGGAATCCGGGCGGGAGAATTGCCGAAAACCCTGTTCAAAGAGACAGCGCCGAAAGCGGTTCTGGAGCCGGTTTATCCGGCAGGCGTGCCGATCGTGCTGTCTGCCAACGATAAATTTTCACCGTATCTTGACATCATGATCCGCTCGGTGATTGTGAATGCCTCACCGGAGAGAGAGTATGACATCATTATTCTGTACAACGACATTTCTGAGAAAAATCAGCATCTGATTTCCATGGCAGCCAGGGACAAACAGAATATATCGATTCGTTTCATCCGAGTATGTGAATACTTCGATGCGGGCAAATTATTTGTCGATCAGCACTTGTCCGTAGAGACATATTACCGCCTGATCATCCCGGAAATCATGCCGAATTATCACAAGATTCTCTACCTGGACTGTGATATGGTAGCCGATCATGACGTAGCAGAACTGTATGATTTCGACCTGAACGGAGCTGTGATCGGGGCAGCAAAAGACATCGATGTGGCAGGACAGCTGAATCTGAACCAGAACAACTGGCAGACCTATGCGACCGAGATATTGGGTCTGGATAGCCCGTATGACTATTTCCAGGCAGGTGTCCTGATTCTTGATCTGGACGGACTCCGCAGGACGATGAGTTCAGAAGATATGATTCAGATGGCACTGACCCATTCCTATCGCTGTCACGATCAGGATATCCTGAACATCGTGTGCAAAAACAAAGTAACTTACCTGCCACAGCAGTGGAACACGCTGATGGACTGGCAGGAGATTGGACGCAGCCGTATGGATATTCTCAAGATGGCGCCGAGACAGCTCTATGAAGCATACACACAGGCGAGAAAACGCCCGTATCTGATCCATTTCGCTGGATACCAGAAACCTTGGGATGTGGTGGACTGTGATTTTGCGGAATATTTCTGGGAGTATGCGAAGCTGTCGCCGTATTATCCGATGATTCTTCAAAAGACGAAACGATGCCTGATGGATGAGAGAGAAGCGGAACTGTCAAGAATTGCAAAGATGGAGCAGAACGCGGGCATCCGGAAGATTGCCAATAAGGTGCTGCCGATTGGGAGTCGGAGGAGAGAGTGGGTTAAATCAATTTATAGAAAAACAAAGTAAGTTTCTAATAGTTGATTTCGCAAATGAGAAATAGCAGTAAGATTTTGTTATAAAAAGAGATGTTGGTTTCGGTAAAATGTTTCGGATGGAGCTATAGCAATAATAATGCCTAAGTCCTGTTTTAAATATTTTATAAAATGTATTTGTTGTGTGTGTTTAACAATGGTGGAGAAGGAATGAATATACGCTAAAAAGAAATGAATAAAAATTTATAGTTGAGCATGGAGAGATGATATGGTAAAAGTGTCAATTGTTGTTCCAATCTATAATACGGAAAATTATGTAGAGAGATGTTTGGATTCTTTGCTAAAACAAACACTTACAGATATAGAAATTATTTGTGTTAATGATGCATCTACAGATGCGTCATTAACAGTAGTAGAAAAAAAGGCGAATAATGATCGAAGAATTAAAATCATTAATCATAAACACAATTTTGGAACAGGGCAAGCTAGGAAACATGGCGTAGAGGTTGCAAATGGAGAATATATATTGTTTGTCGATAGTGATGATAGTTTAAAATCGAATGCATGTGAAGAATTATATAAAAAGATAAAAAAAGAAAAAGTGGATATTCTCCATTTTGGTACAAATATTATTCCGTCAAGAAACACATCAAAAACAATGGTTAATTGGGTTGAAAATTTCCTAACCCCATATCCTCATAATATATGTGGAAAAGATATATTGGAAAAGTGTTATGTTGAGGGAAAATTTGATTTTAATATAACAGATAAAATGTGGGATGCGGCTTTGTGTAAAAAGTCATTTTCTCAGCTAAGTGATCAAAAAATGATTGCAGCGGAGGACCAATATGCTTTTTTCATCATGGCATTTTATGCAAATTCCTATTTAGGGATACAAGAGGAAAAATATTATAATTATAATTTGGGAATTGGAATAACAGGTGGAGATATATTAGATTTGAAGCGGTTTGAAAATCGTTGTACAGGTGCGATAGTGGTACAGGAGGTTCAAGCCTTTTTAAAAAGAGAAAAGAAGATGGAAGAATACCAAACAATATTTCAAAGTTTTTCAAATAAAATATTGTGGGACTGCGTAGATTGTTGGATTAATAAATTAAAATCAGATGATTCGAGTGAAGGCTATAGAATTCTTTTAAAATACTGGGAGCCAAGTAAGATTGTATCTGCTATAGCTAGAACTAACTTTGAAAATAATGATTTTATACGAGAAAAGGTGGGAGTGTTTGGAGAGGAAAAAAAAGATGCAGTAGGAATTTATTGCAGAGGAGTTGATTCGAAAATCAAACGAAAGATGGTCGAGAATCAAAGGAAATTTTTAGAAAAGAATGGTAACAAAGTCGTTTTATTAACTGATGAAAATTCATTATATAATGTTGAATCATTTATTTTAATTCCAGATGCGAGATTGGCTAATTGGGATAAATATGAGAGCAGAGCAGAAGAGATTAAGAAAATAATTCAAATGTATAATATTAAAATATGCTTGAATATGTCATCGGATATACATAATACGTGGTTAGATAACTCTTGTTAAAATCATATGGTGTTATTTTGATGGAAATGAATATAAAGGATAATTTGTTGTTTGCTATAAAATTATTCTTTTTAAAATGTTGTGAAAAATTGGAAAAAGTTGTAGTGGGGGAAAAATAGGGTGAATGTGATGGAAGAACTGGTCAGTGTAATTATTCCTGTATATAAAGTGGAAAAATATCTGGAAAGATGTGTTGAATCTGTACAAAAACAAACGTTTCAAAATTTGGAGATCATATTGGTAGATGATGGTTCGCCAGATTTATGTGGAGCTATGTGCGATGAGATGGCTAAAACAGATCCTAGAATAAAGGTGATACATAAAAATAACGGAGGATTATCAGATGCAAGGAATGTAGGAATCGAAATGGCATCTGGTAATTATATTGTATTTGTTGATAGTGATGATTGGTTGGACTTAGATATGATAGCTCTATTATATCGAGTGTTAAAAAAATATAATGCAGATATTGCAGAGTGTAGTTATAGGAATATTTGCACTGACAGAATTGAAGAAGAAACAAATTGTTCAGCTAAAGTGGTAGAGGGAGATAGAATTCTAGCGTTGGAGGCGATGCTTGATTGGAGATGGTTTAAGCCTGTAGCGTGGAATAAATTATATAAAAGAGACGTTTTGGGAGATATACGTTATCCAAAGGGAAAATTACATGAGGACGAATATACAACATATAAATATTTTTATAATGCAAATAAGTTGGTTTATGTAGATGTTTCTAAATATAATTATGATAGAAGACGAGAAGATAGTATTACAGGAAAAAAATTTAGAGAAGATAATTTAGATGCATGTTGGGCTTTTAGAGAACGGATGGAATTTTTTTATAAAAACAACTTGGCTGAATTGTATTTGAAGATGAACAATATATATTGTTGGTATGTATTGGAAAGTTTACATAAATGTTGGGCTTTTAGAGAACGGATGGAATTTTTTTATAAAAACAACTTGGCTGAATTGTATTTGAAGATGAACAATATATATTGTTGGTATGTATTGGAAAGTTTACAT
>NZ_QUDH01000016.1:0-80158 GCF_003477445.1 Clostridium sp. AF50-3
AATTTAATATTTGGCCCGGTGGCTCAGCTGGTTAGAGCGCCGCCCTGTCACGGCGGAGGTCGTGGGTTCGAACCCCATCCGGGTCGTTTAGATACGACTATTTCAATTCTTTGAAAAATGAATATGGACTGGTGCAGTATCGTAGATGGGGTCTTAGCTCAGCTGGGAGAGCATCTGCCTTACAAGCAGAGGGTCACAGGTTCGAGCCCTGTAGGCCCCATTGTTACCAATGTTTTATGCCGATGTGGCTCAATTGGCAGAGCAGCTGATTTGTAATCAGCAGGTTATCGGTTCGAGTCCGATCATCGGCTTTTTAAAATGGATGGGTTCCCGAGTGGCCAAAGGGGGCAGACTGTAAATCTGTTGCGTCTCGCTTCGGTGGTTCGAATCCACCTCCATCCATTATTATTTTTACAATAATGGTTGTATTTTTCCAGAAATTGTATATAATAATAGAGTAAGAATTAGCGCGGGGTGGAGCAGTCTGGAAGCTCGTCGGGCTCATAACCCGAAGGTCGCAGGTTCAAATCCTGCCCCCGCAATTTTTTTATGCAATGAGAAGTGCACAGATAAAAATATAGAAGTTAAAAACATGCTTGCATGTTTTTTAACAGATATATTTTTAGATGTATACGGCGAATGCCGTAAGCGAAAGACCGCAGGTCTTGAGCTGAGCACTTCGGACTAAAAAAAAGCGACAAGCAAACTTTTAATCCGCATAAAACCAAATAACCATTACGCCCAGATAGCTCAGTTGGTAGAGCAGAGGACTGAAAATCCTCGTGTCACTGGTTCGATTCCGGTTCTGGGCATATGGGGTATTAGCTCAGTCGGTAGAGCACTTGACTTTTAATCAAGTTGTCCGGGGTTCGAATCCCCGATGCCTCATGAAGATGAGAAGCCGTCACACTGGAGACAGTGTGGCGGTTTTTTTGTAATAGGGAATTCCAAGGAATTTCCTATTACAAAAAAAGGCACTAACGTGCCAATGATGCGCACTCGCGCGAAGAAGAAATAGGAAACTTCGTTTAACATTCATGTTAAGTAAAAAAGCCATTCAGACAGGAGTCTTTCTTGAATATATAATTTCTTGTTTTCGGATATGGCAACTGTTATAATTGATTGAAAACAGAAGCAAATAGAAAACCAAAATGGAAGTAAGAATAGAACTAGGCAAATGCAGAAATTTTAAAATGGAGAAGAAAAATGGAGCCAAACAAGATGAAACAGAAACGCCGGAAATATTTATATGCAGCGGCGCTTGGCATGACGTTCCTTTTGAACTTGAGCGGATGCAGCCGCCGGTTCACGAACTATCCGGAGACAGCCGGAACGGTAGCAATCGTGGACAGTACAGAGCGGGAGACTGTCCGAGATGAAAATGGAGAAAATCCAGATCAGCCGATTGATTTAGATAACCTGGGGGAACAGCAGTCGGCGGCAGAAATGGAAGCATTAGCTGCGGCGGAGGCGGCGGAGCCGGGCGTGGAGGAGCCGTATCTGGACGGGGGAGAGCTTCGGCTTTTAGCGTGTGCGGATATCTGGCAGAACCTCTCCTGCGTTATGAAGACGAAGGAAGGCGCGGTGATCGTGGTAGACGGCGGTCGTGATGTCGATGCACCGCATTTGATTGAGGTTATTCAGGAGTTGGGCGGTCATGTGGATGCATGGCTTTTAACCCATCCGCACAGCGATCATGTGGGGGCGATCACGGAGATTTTAAACATGGATCCGATGCCGATCTCGATCGGTAAGGTGTACTATTCATTTCTGAATAAAGAATTTTTAGGTCAGGAGCAGGTTTCAAGACGGGATTCAGATTTGGAGTGTTATGATCAGATCACGGAAGCGATTGCGAAACTGCCGGAAGCAGAAAAATGCGGGACGCTTACGAAAGGGCAGAAGATTTCAGTGGCGGGCGCGGAGATCACAGTGATGAACGAGCCATTTGCCTGCACGGAAAATAGTTTTAATAACAGCTCGGTCGCGTACCGCGTGGAGATGGGCGGAAAACGGATCCTGTTTTTGGGTGATATGGGCTGGCAGGCAGGGGAAGATTTTCTTGCCAATCATACGCAGGAGGAACTGAAATCGGATGTGCTACAGATGGCGCACCATGGGCAGAGAGGCGTAGAAGAGGAGCTCTATCAGGAGATTTCACCGGAGGTCTGCTTATGGCCGACGCCGGACTGGCTCTGGGATAATGTGCAGGATGGCGTCGCGGGCGCTGGTTCGTATAAGACGCCGATTGTCCGTGGATGGATGGTAACATTAGGTGTGAAGAAAAATCTTTGTGTCAAGGATGGCGATCAGATACTGCGGTAGTTTTTTATAAAAGATTAAAATAAAATTTTAAAAAGTTGTTTTCAGGGAAATGAAATGCTTTTGGGATGCGGTGCAGCGGATAGAAATAAGACATGAACGAAAAAAGAGAGAAACAGAAGGAAGAAGAAAAAGTGAATAAAGACAGGAAAATGCGGTCGGAAACAATCATCCTACGTCCGGAAGTGCCGCTTTTAGAACGTTTATCCACCTATGCGGCGTCGGATGCCTACCCGTTCCACATGCCGGGCCACAAACGCCAGGTGAAAATGGGGATAACTTCCGTCCCGAATCCATTTTCGGTGGATATCACGGAGATTGATGGATTTGACAACCTGCATCATGCGGAAGATATTTTGAAAGAGTCGATGAATTCGGCGGCTGCGGTGTACGGAGCAGACCGGAGCTGGTATCTGGTGAATGGCAGTACGTGCGGGATTCTGGCGGCGATCGCGGCGGCGGTGAAGCGGGGGAAAAAATCCTCATGGCTCGAAATTCCCACAAATCAGCGTATCACGCGGTGGTTTTAAACCAGCTGGAACCGGTATATTTATATCCGGAGGAGGTGCCGGAGTTTCAGATTCCGGGAGAGATCGAGCCAGAGCAGGTGGAACGAGCACTTTTGGAGCATCCGGAGATCCGGGCGGTGTTTGTGACTTCCCCGACCTATGAGGGGATCGTGTCGGATATCCAGGGGATTGCAGCGACGGCGCACCGGCATGGAGCGGCGCTGATTGTGGATGAGGCGCACGGCGCGCATCTGCCGTTTGGGGATGGGAACTATTTCCCGGATGGGGCGTTACAGGAGGGGGCGGACCTGGTGATCCAGAGTCTTCACAAGACGCTTCCATCTCTGACACAGACGGCGATTCTGCATCTGAAAAGCCAGATTCTGGATGCGAAGAAGGTGGAACAGTATTTATCGGTTTACCAGAGTTCCAGCCCGTCGTATATTCTGATTGCGTCGATGGAGAACTGCGTCCGGTATATGGCAGAAAAAGGAGCCGGGGAGATGGCGCGGTATGGCGCGCGATTGCGGGAACTCCGGGAAAAATTGGCGAAGCTAAAACATTTCCGGCTTCTGAAAGAGGAAATCTGTGGTGCGGCAGGTGTATATGGATATGATCCGTCAAAACTGGTGCTATTTCCAGATTTTATGACGGGAACCAGACTGGCAGAGGTTTTGCGGACAGAGTACCATCTGGAGGCGGAGATGTCGAGCGGGCGGTATGTGCTTCTGATGACTTCGTTTATGGATACGGAGGAAGGATTTTCGCGTCTGGAGCGGGCACTTTTGGAGCTGGATGCGCGGGTGGAAAAGCTGGAGGCGGAAAGTGTTGGGCTGAAAGATGCAAAACAAGGCAGGCAGGAACCGTTTTCGGGAGCACAATTGAATCAGAAACCGAACCAAGAAAATGATTCAGAAAACTATCCGCAGCAGATGTGTCTCCCCTGGCAGGCATGGCATGGGGATGGCATGCTGGTGCCGCTTGAGGAGGCGGAAGGAAGGGCGGCGCGGACATGCGTTACCATTTATCCGCCGGGGGTGCCGATGCTGATGCCGGGAGAGCGGATTGGAACAAGGGAGATCGCGCGGATCCGTGAGGATTGGAAGCTGGGACTTACGGTGGAAGGAATTTGTGAAAAATCAGACAAATTGAATTTGTGGATAGAGGTTGTTATTTAGGAAATATCAGGTATTGATTCACCAGGTTCGCACATTTACTGTGCGAACCGTACGAAAACCTTGGCTTACAAGGCAAAAATCCTTTGTTGAAGACAAATTCGCACATTTGCCATAAGAAACAGAGAAAAATCGGATTTATATATACGATGGAATGCGTGTGAAAATACTGGCTGGAAAGGCATAATAGGAAGATGGGACATATATTTTACGTGATGGGAAAGAGCGCGTCCGGGAAGGACACGATCTATAAGATATTGAGAGAGCGGATGCCGCAGATCCGGACGGTGGTGCCGTATACGACCAGACCGATCCGGGCAGGCGAGCGGGACGGTGTGGAGTATTATTTTGTGACCGGAAAAAGGCTTGCGGATTTGGAGAAACAGGGAAAGATCATTGAAAAGAGAACCTACCAGACTGTTTATGGACCGTGGAGTTATGCAACGGTGGACGATGGGCAGATCGATCTGGGATCGCATGATTATTTCATGATCGGGACGCTGGAATCGTATGAGGGGACGCGGAATTATTTCGGCGCGGATGCACTGGTGCCGCTTTACATTGAGGTGGAGGACGGTGAACGCCTTCAGCGTGCGCTTGACCGGGAACGGCAGCAGACAGAGCCAAAGTATGCGGAGCTGTGCCGCCGTTTCCTGGCGGATGAGGCAGATTTCAGTGCCGAAAATATGGAAAAATGTGGGATCCGGGCGGAAAACCGGTTTGAAAACCGCGAGCTGGAATCGTGTGTGGATACGTTGGTAAGGGAAATTCGGGCTCACGGATTGGCACTTTTGGAACCGAAAGTGCCGTAAGAAAACGTGGTGGCAGCAGGAATTTGCCGTATTTAAATGCGAAGCCACGGCAAATTCCGTTACTGGGCACGTATGCGTGAACAGTAACAAATTCGGAATTTCATCGCACTAGGCAGAGGGTAAATCTTGTGTTATACTAAGATGATAGAGATTTACAAATAATAAAAGAAGGGCATGATAGAAGGGATCCCAACCGATCCATACGATTGAAACGATTTTAGAATTAAAATCCAGAGTCCAGCCCTGAAAGGAGCATCAAGATGGCAGGTTTTCACGATATTATTGGACATGAGAAGATAAAAGAGCACCTTCAGAAGGCGATCGGGTATCAGAGAGTTTCACATGCCTACATATTGTCGGGCGAGGAAGGAATGGGACGCAAGACGATCGCGAAGGCATTTGCCATGACGCTTTTGTGCGAGAAACATGGGACGGAGCCGTGCATGGAATGCCATTCCTGTAAGCAGTTTTTGTCGGGCAATCATCCGGATGTGATCTGGGTGACACATGAGAAACCTGCGAGCATTGGTGTCGATGATGTCCGGATTCAGATCAATGATACGGTTTCGATCCGCCCGTACAGCAGTCCATATAAGATATATCTGGTCGATGAGGCGGAGAAAATGACGGTGCAGGCGCAGAACGCTCTTTTAAAGACGATTGAGGAGCCGCCGGCCTATGCGGTGCTGGTGCTTATCACGACGAACCCGGAGGTATTTCTGCCGACGATCCTGTCCCGCTGTATCCAGTTGAAACTTCGTCCGCTCAAGGATTCGGTGGTAAGCGATTACCTGACGGAGAAAATGGGCGTTTCGGATGGTCAGGCGGATATTTATGCGGCGTTTGCGAGAGGAAATTTAGGAAAAGCGATTCATCTCGCCTCTTCGGAGGAGTTTGCACTTTTGTACCGAGAGGTGCTGACGCTGCTTAAAAATATCAAGGACATGGATATTCCGATGCTTCTGGATTATATCCGCAAGCTGCAGGAGGACAATCTGGATCTGTATGAGTGCCTGGATTTCATGCAGCTCTGGTACAGGGATATTCTGATGTTTAAGGTCACAAAGGACATGAATTCGCTGATCTTTAAGGATGAGTATTCGGCGGTCAGCAGTTGCTGCCAGAAAAGTTCCTATGAGGGGCTGGAAGAGATATTGAGTGCGATTGAAAAGGCAAAAGTCCGGCTGAATGCTAACGTCAACACCGATTTGGCGCTGGAGCTGATGCTTTTGACGATGAAGGAGAATTAAATTTATGATAAAGGTAATCGGAGTCCGGTTCCGCAAGGCCGGAAAGGTATATTACTTCGATCCGGCGCAGATGGAAATCAAGATGGGCGACCATGTGATCGTGGAGACCGCCCGCGGAATCGAGTTCGGAGAGGTGGTTCTTGGCGTCCGCGAGGTGGATGAGAAGAAGGTGATCCAGCCGCTGAAATCGGTCATTCGTATGGCGACGAAGAATGACGAGGAGCTGGAACGGAAGAATAAAGAAAAAGAGCATGAGGCATTTCAGATCTGTCAGGAAAAGATCCGCAAGCATGAATTGCAGATGAAGCTGATCGATGCAGAATACACCTTTGATAACAATAAGCTGCTGTTTTATTTTACGGCGGATGGAAGAATCGATTTCCGTGAGCTTGTCAAGGATCTGGCGGCGGTCTTTAAGACGCGGATCGAGCTGCGCCAGATTGGCGTCCGGGATGAGACGAAGATTTTGGGTGGTGTCGGTATCTGTGGTCGTCCGCTCTGTTGTCATTCATATTTATCGGAGTTTATTCCGGTTTCAATCAAGATGGCAAAAGAGCAGAACCTGTCCTTAAATCCGACGAAGATTTCGGGTGTGTGCGGTCGTCTGATGTGCTGCCTGAAATACGAGGAAGAGACGTATGAGGATCTGAACAGCCATCTGCCGAGTGTCGGCGATTACGTCACGACGGATGACGGGCTGAAAGGCGAGGTTCACAGCGTCAGCGTCCTGCGCCAGCAGGTAAAGGTGGTTGTGACGGTAGGACGGGATGAGAAGGAGATCCGTGATTACCGTGTGGATCAGCTCAAGTTTAAGCCGAAGCGCCGCCGTGACAGGGGAAATGTCAACGATGCGGAGCTGAAAGCGCTGGAGGCACTGGAGAAAAAGGAAGGAAAGTCGAAGCTGGATGATAATTAAAGAGGGCGAGCGGATCGATGAACTGCAGCGGAACGGATACCGGATCATCCAGAAGACGAACGGGTTCTGTTTTGGCATGGACGCGGTGCTTTTGTCCGGGTTTGCATCGGTGAAGCCGGGCGAGAAAGCGCTTGATCTGGGAACGGGAACTGGTATTATCCCGATTCTTCTGGAGGCAAAGACGGAAGGAAGCCATTTTACAGGTCTGGAGATCCAGGCGGAGATGGCGGAGATGGCATCCCGGAGTGTGGCGCTCAACAGGCTGGAAGAGAAGGTTTCGATCGTGCAGGGCGATATCAAGGAGGTTCCGACGCTGTTTGAGAAGGCATCCTTTGATGTGGTAACGACGAACCCGCCGTACATGAACGACAGCCACGGGCTGAAAAATCCCGATCTTCCCAAGGCGATTGCCCGCCATGAGGTTCTCTGCAATCTGGAGGATGTCGTGCGCGCGGCGGCTTCGGCACTTCGTCCCGGCGGACGACTCTATATGGTGCACCGTCCGAGACGGCTCATTGAGATTCTGATGGCGATGAAAAGTCAGAAATTGGAGCCGAAGCGGATGAAATTTGTCCATCCGTTTGCAGATAAAGAGGCAAATATGGTTCTCATCGAGGCGGTGCGCGGCGGCGGCGCGCTGATGACAGTGGAAAAGCCGATCATTGTGTACAAAGAGCCGGGCGTGTATACGGATGAGATTTATGATATTTACGGGTATTAATGGAATAGGAGAACGATGGAAGGAACATTATATTTGTGTGCCACGCCGATCGGCAACCTGGATGACATTACATTCCGGGTGCTGGAGACGTTAAAGCAGGTGGATCTGATTGCGGCGGAGGACACGCGGCACAGTATTAAGCTTCTGAATCATTTTGATATTCATACACCGATGACGAGCTACCATGAGTACAATAAGGTCGAGAAGGCGCGTGTGCTGGTGGAGAAGCTGAAATCGGGCATGAATATTGCCTGCATCACGGACGCCGGGACGCCGGGTATTTCGGATCCGGGCGAGGAGCTGGTGCGCCAGTGCTGCGAGGCGGGAATTAAAGTAACCGCGCTTCCGGGAGCGGTGGCGTGTGTTACAGCGCTGATTATTTCGGGACTTCCGACGAGACGGTTCTGTTTTGAGGCATTTCTTCCGACGGACAAGAAGGAGCACCAGCGGGTGCTTGCAGAGCTTCAGAATGAGACGCGCACGATTGTGCTTTACGAGGCGCCGCACCACCTTCTGCGGACGCTCACGGAGCTTTACGAGGCGCTGGGGGATAGAAAGGCGTCTATCTGCCGGGAGCTGACGAAGAAATACGAGACGGCGTTCCGGACGACGCTTTCGCAGGCGGTGGCGTATTATACGGAAAATGAGCCGAAGGGCGAGTGCGTGATCGTCATCGAGGGCAAATCCGTCCAGGAGATCGAGGCGGAGGATCAGGCGCGCTGGCAGCAGATGTCCCTGGAAGAGCATATGGAACATTATGAATCACAGGGAAACAGCCGCAAGGAAGCGATGAAGCTGGTGGCGAAGGACCGCGGGGTTTCGAAGCGGGATGTGTACCAGGCGCTGCTGGAGGCGGAAGAGGCGTAGACACAAACGGAAAGCTGAAAAATGGGTAAGTGGAGTGGCGTTGGTGGAATGTCGGGGCGCTCCGGTTTGTGCAGATAAAAGAAAAATAGAATAAGATTTGAGAAAAGAACAAACTGTACTGGTTAAAATATTTAAAAGTGTATATTTTAATCAGTACAGTTTTTGCTATAATTCCTACTAAGTTGATGCGGAAATGAATGTAAAAATACAGAATGTCAGTGAATTGTTTTTCGCAAGGCAGAATAGAAAGGCAGAAGAGGCGCGTGCCTGTGAATGATTCAGTGGATTCGGGTATTGATTGCAAGGATCGTAAGGACGCTTGGCTTACAAAGAAAAATCATATTCAACCACGGGAGGAATAAAAATGGCAGAGAATCGTTATGAACTGAATAAACAGCTGGCACAGATGTTAAAGGGCGGCGTTATCATGGATGTCACAACCCCGGAGCAGGCGAAGATCGCGGAGGCGGCAGGCGCGTGTGCGGTTATGGCGCTGGAGCGGATTCCGGCGGATATCCGGGCAGCGGGCGGTGTGTCCCGTATGAGTGACCCGAAGATGATTCGCGGCATTCAGGAGGCAGTTTCGATTCCGGTTATGGCGAAGTGCCGGATCGGTCATTTTGTGGAGGCGCAGATTCTGGAAGCGATCGAGATTGATTATATCGATGAGAGCGAGGTATTATCTCCGGCGGATGATGTGTACCATATTGACAAGACACAGTTCAAGGTTCCGTTTGTCTGCGGTGCGAGAGACCTGGGAGAGGCGCTGCGCCGGATCGAGGAAGGTGCTTCGATGATCCGTACCAAGGGCGAGCCGGGAACGGGCGATGTCGTACAGGCAGTCCGCCATATGCGTGCGATGAATTCGGAGATCCGCCGGGTTCAGAACCTGCGTGAGGATGAGCTTTACGAGGCAGCAAAACAGTTAAAAGTTCCGGTTCATCTGCTCCGCTATGTACATGACAATGGACGTCTCCCGGTTGTCAATTTCGCGGCAGGCGGCGTGGCTACCCCGGCGGATGCGGCTCTGATGATGCAGCTGGGCGCAGAGGGAGTCTTTGTTGGATCTGGTATCTTCAAGTCAGGCAATCCGGAGAAACGTGCGTCGGCGATCGTGCAGGCAGTAACGAACTACAAGGATGCAAAATTACTTGCTGCGATTTCTGAGGATCTGGGCGAGGCGATGGTTGGTATCAATGAGAATGAGATTGCGATTTTGATGGCAGAGCGGGGACAGTAAGATGGAGAAAAAACAGATAGGCGTGCTGGCGGTGCAGGGCGCGTTTGCCGAACACATTGCCATGGTACGGAGACTGGGCGCAGAGGCGTTTGAGATCCGGCAGCTTCCGGATCTGGAGCGGCCGATGGACGGACTGATTCTGCCGGGCGGCGAGAGTACCGCGATGCGTAAGCTCCTGGATGAGCTGGGACTTTATGAGCCGCTTCGGGCAAAGATTGCGGCAGGGCTTCCGGTGTATGGAACGTGCGCGGGGCTTCTGCTTCTGGCCAAGGAGATCGAGGGCGGAACGCCGTGCTTTGCGACGATGGATGTGTCGGCGGTGCGGAATGCCTACGGGCGTCAGCTCGGAAGTTTTTACACGGAGGCTGAATTTGCCGGTCTGGGGACGATTCCGATGACTTTTATCCGCGCGCCGTACATCGCTTCGGTTCAGAAAAATGTTAAGGTGCTGGCGACAGTGGACGAAAAGATAGTCGCAGCCAGACAGGGAAACCAGTTTGCGACGGCATTTCATCCGGAATTGAATGAAGATGTGACGGTGCATAGGTATTTTTTGGAGGAAGTCTGCAAAGAAAAATTAAGAGGGTAATTGGTAGAAATTGGCGTGTGGTTGATGAAAATTGAAATCTGCCGGTAAAGGAAAGGGGAACCACAGCTATTTAAAAGCGGTCAGAATGGATGATGTATTTCTGAAAGGTAAGAAGTTATCATTGATTCTGGCTGTTTTTTATTTGAAAGTGGATTCCTATTGACAAAGTAGGAAATTTGCATTACAATCACTGATAAACCAATTAAAATGATATGAAATAATAAAAATGCTGGATTGCCAGGGCGGCAGGCTACAGCCAGGTCGGTCTGATGGGACTGGTAGCATGCCAGGCGGCGTATGAAGAGGGAGCGGAGTGGCTTGCACAGCTAAAAGCGTATCTGGAGGAGAACCGGAAGTTTGTGAAGGCGTATCTGGAAGAGTATCTGCCGGAAATCTGTCTGATCGAGCCGGAGGGAACCTACCTTCTGTGGCTGGATTTTAAGGCGCTTCATTTGAATGAAAAAGAGCTGGAACATCTGATCGTGGACAAGGCACATCTGTGGCTGGACAGCGGCGCGATGTTCGGACCGGACGGCGAGGGCTTCGAGCGGATCAATATCGCATGCCCGCGGGCGACGGTGGAGAAAGCGCTGAAGCAGCTGGAAGCGGCGATCCGCGGATAAAATTGATTGGGTCACGAATCAGAACCCGTATAATTCAAGTCGAACGTCCGTGAGACTTGGCGCGTGATTCTGGTCAGCGAAGCTGACATATTCCTATCAGAATCACTGCGCATCCTCACGGAGCGTTTATCTCAGTCGGAGAATGGACTCCCACTGAGACAAATTTGCTATTACTCACCACCTGAAGAGGTGGGAGTCTTCTCGACTGAGATAAAACCTGCCGCAGGCAGACTGTATCCCCCATATAAACAGTCTGTCTGCGGCAGGTTTTTTGACTTCATAGGAACATTATTTTATGAGAACCGGAACACCGCAGTTCCATACGCCGGAAGCGGGTACGCAAAGGAGTATGGCTGTCCGTCACATTCGCTCTTGATGGAGCGGTAATGGCTGATCTTATCGCCGCGCTTGTAGTAGCCGTGTTCCTGGTCAAGCAGCAGCGTGTAGGTGCCGCGTTTCGGAACACCGACGCGGTAATCGTCGCGGTCTACCGGGGTGAAGTTGCAGATGAAGAGAAGATTCTTTTTCTGTGTTTCATCGCGGCGGATAAAGCTGAAAATACTGCGGTCTCCGTCGTTGGCGTTGATCCACTGGAAGCCGTCATACTCCTCGTCCAGGCGGTAGAGCGCCGGATATTTGTGGTAGAGCGTCAAAAGCCCTTTCACATAATTCTGGAGGTCGGCATGGAACGGCTCTTTCGTAAGGTACCAGTCGAGGGAGACTTTTTCATCCCATTCATGGAACTGACCGAAATCCTGTCCCATGAAGAGAAGTTTCTTGCCCGGATGTCCGAGCATGAAAGTGTAGCCGACTTTCAGGTTGGCAAATTTATCCTCGTATTCACCCGGCATTTTGTTGATCATCGAGCATTTGAGGTGGACGACCTCGTCGTGCGAGAGCACCAGAATGAAGTTTTCGCTGGTGCAGTAGGTGATGCCGAAGGTCATTTTGTTGTGGTTAAATTTACGGAAATACGGGTCGAGCTTCATGTATTCGAGGAAGTCATGCATCCAGCCCATATTCCATTTGAAGGTAAATCCAAGACCGTCCTCCTCCGGGCTCTTGGTAACGTTCGGCCAGGCGGTGGATTCCTCGGCAATGATGATGGCGCCGTCTTTCCGGCCGCGGATCACGCTGTTTAAATGTTTGAAAAACTCGATGGCTTCGAGGTTTTTGTTGTCGCCATATTTATTTGGTACCCACTGTCCGTCCTGGCGCCCATAGTCTAAGTAAAGCATGGAAGCGACGGCGTCCACGCGCAGACCGTCGATGTGGTATTCATCGAGCCAGTAGAGCGCGTTGGCGATCAGAAAATTGGATACCTCGTTTTTGGCATAATCAAAGACCTTGGTACCCCAGTCCGGGTGCTCGCCTTTGCGCGGGTCGGCATACTCATAGAGCGCCTGTCCGTCGAAATCGGCAAGTCCATGTGCATCCTTCGGAAAATGCGCCGGAACCCAGTCTAGGATGACACCGATGCCTTTTTTATGTAAGTAATTGACGAAATACATAAATTCCGTCGGGGTTCCGTAGCGGGAGGTCGGGGCAAAATAGCCGGTTACCTGATATCCCCAGGAGCCGTCATACGGATGTTCGGCGATTCCCATGAGCTCTACATGGGTGTAGCCCATTTCCAGGACATAGTCAGCCAGCTCATGCGCGGCTTCCATGTAAGTGTAATAACCGTCCTTTTCCGGGCGGTTTTTCTTTTTCCAGGATCCTAAGTGAACCTCGTAGATAGAGATTGGCGCCTTGACCGGATCGGTGCCCGCGCGCGATTCCATCCATTTGGAATCGTTCCATTTGAAGCCGCGGATATCGGCGGTCACGGAAGCGGTTCCAGGACGGTATTCTGCCGAAAATGCATATGGATCTGCCTTAAATAAAATCGTTCCTGTGTGCGTGGTGATGGCGAATTTGTAGAGCTGTCCCACGCCAAGTCCCGGTACGAAGAGCTCGTAAATGCCGCTGTCTGCGACCGGCTTCATCGGGGTTGCATCCGGATTCCAGGCGTTGAAGTCGCCGACCAGGCTGACGGCGGCTGCGTGCGGCGCCCAGACCGCGAAATAGTAGCCGTCCTGTCCGCGATATGTATAAGGGTGTGCGCCCAGCTTGTGGTAGAGCTGGTAGTGGCGGCCTTCTCCGAAGAGATACCGGTCAAGCTCGCCGATCACGCCGAGTCCTTCTGTCTTTGGTTTTTTCGATGTGGTTCGTTTAGTAGTGGAAGCTGCTTTTTTCATAAGGTTACCCCTCCGTGATTCCGAGAATAACAGCGCTGTTACCCTCTAATTCTATCTGAATTTTGTTTGTATTCTTATCGATCAAAAACGATTTTCCGGTAATCAGATCCGTAGCTTGTTCCGCTGTCGTGTGGAATGGAAGTGGAACTTGTAAATAAGCGGCGTTGTCATCGTTGTTGGCAGCGGTAAGGATTGCCTGGTGGTCACCGTGTCTGGCAAATGCGTACTGCCGGTTTGTCAGCAGAAGTTCCTGATAACGCCCACCGTGAAGCGCCGGTTCGGCGGCATGGATGGCGGCGAGTTTCTGGATCAGAAGTGTAAGCGGTGTCACGGTGCCTGCGCTGGTATCTGTGTTTGAGTCTGTGGTGCTTGAAGTGGTCTGGCAGCAGGTGTTTGCGCCTGCGTGTATGTTTGGGCCTGTGGCGCTCGAAAAGCTCTGGCAGTTGCCATCTGTGCGGATGCCGGTGTTTTGTCCGTCACTGGTCTGCATTTCTTCTGCAAGCGGTCTCGGCGGCAGGATTCTCGGACGGAGTTCCGTATCGGAGTTGTGTCCGCGGCGTCCCTGAATGCCCCATTCACTTCCATAATAGATGGACGGAATGCCCGGAAGAGTGAACAGCAGCGTGTAAAGCGGTGCAAGATGTGCCGGATTTAACAGTTTGCTTGCGATCCGGTCTTCGTCGTGGTTGTCCACAAAGGTGTAGAGATCCCGCCCCACTGCTTCGAGGCGGCGGACATTGTGTGCCAGTTCGAAATAATTGTGGTCGTTGTGCGCGGAATAGATACTTTTGTGCATCTCGTAGTTGGTGACGGAATGAAGCATCTGCGGATTGACCCAGCGGGCGTATTCGCCGTGGATGACTTCGCCCATCAGCCAGAATTCCGGCTTGATTTCATTTGCCAGCCGGCGCAGTTCCTGCATAAATTCAAAGGAAAGATCGCCCGCGCAGTCGAGGCGGATACCGTCGATGTCAAATTCCTGCACCCAGAAACGGACAGTGTCAAGCAGATAGTTCCGCACTTCCGGGTTTTTGTGGTTTAAGCAGGAAAGCTCCCAGATGCCGTGCCAGGATTCGTAGCCGAAGGAATCGCCGAGCGGGCTGCCCCAGCCGAAATTGACGTTCCTGTACCATCCGGCGTAAGGGGACTGGTCACGGTGCGCCTGCAGGTCGCGGAAGGCGAAAAATTCGCGACCGGTGTGGTTGAATACGCCGTCCACGACGACGCGGATGCCATGCTCATGGCAGCAGTCCACGAAAGATCGGAACGAGACGTTGGTTCCCAGCCGCCGGTCGATGAGCCGGAAATCGCGGGTATCATAGCCGTGCGTGGATGATTCAAACAGCGGTCCAATATAGATTGCGGAAATATGCAGACTCTCTAAATAGGGAATCCACAGTATCAGTTCGTCCATGCGGGAATCGGCGGAAACGTCCCTGTTTGTGCCATCCGCTGCCCCATCGGAGACGGGATAGGGATTGGCAAATGGCGATCCGGTCATTCCCAGAGGATACATATGGTAAAAGGTGGCTTTGTCGTACCAGGCTGTCATGAGAAAGTTCCTCCTTGTGGCGGTTAAATGGTATTTTCCTGTTGTTTAATATGTCGTAAAAGGAACTGATACCGGAGATGTGCGGCTTTCAGTTCGTAGATATAGCAGTCAATCAGAGTCGGATCGACGACCTCTTCAAAATGGTTGAAAACGGTGTTGATCGTGCTCATGGTCTGTCGCAGTTCTGTCAGCAGCTCCGGGTCAGGGTGGGCGGAAAAAATGTCCGTGCTGGTGATACCGGAGCAGTGGGTGCGGTTGTGCTTCATGGTTTGATGCTCTCTTTCTGAATCCTATAAATTGGTACAACGATCAGTATATTCAGAAAATGGAAAGATATGCATCCTGGTTCAGGCGTCCATGGAAAGCACGGATTCCAGCAGATGTCCGAGCTGCATCAGTTTCCGGGTGCTGTCTTCGATTGAGAGATAATAATAATTGCAGGTTCCCTCCCGGTGGACATCGATCAGCCCGGCTGTCTTTAAGATCTTCAAATGGTGGGAAACTGCCGGGCGCGACAGGCTGGTCCGTTCGGTGATCTCCCGGACGTTTAAGCCATGCGGACGGGACTGGGCGGGCAGGCTGATTGGACGGTCATTGTTCTTATCAGGCTGATTTTTGTTCACATCGTTGTTTTTTGTGCGCCCCGTGAGGGCTTCGTCCGTCAGCGCTTCGATGATCGTCAGCCGTATTTCATCGCCCAGCGCGATAAAAAGAGGCATACAGGTATGAAAATGCTGTTTGAGTTCTATTCCTTTTTTCATCGCGGCTCCTCCTTCTATAATGGTTTAAAAATTTAAACTAATAGTATTTTACCATTTTTTGTTTCGTCAGTCAATGGAAAGGAAAATGCTGGAATGGGTATTTATAGATAAAAAATAAAGAGATATTTTAGCAATTATTTTCAAATAACGAAATTGTCTAGCTAAAATAACGGGGTCAGATGCACAAAGTTTCTGAAATATTTTTGGCGCCTATTTCGGGTGTTTTGGGATTGACTTTTGAACAAAAACTGTTCATAATGGAGGAACATTCATGGATGGGTTCTTCCATCTGTCACGGGAATCCGGATTTCCCGTTGATCTATTATTAAGATTCTAAAAGTTAAGTTCAGAGAAATGTTCGATGATTTTTCAGAAGTGGTTCAAGTGCATACAGGAAAGGAATGGAAAATGGTGGCGGTGAAAACTGGCGCAGGACTGGCAGCTATTGTTTTCGGCAGGTGTTTTGAAAACGGGACATACTGTACAGGAACTGTCCGTTTCATGTATGCGAAAGAGAAGGAGGGGATGGATTGACCTTTTTGCTGCTGTTGTTTACTGGCGGCTGTGCGTTTTGGGATTTGAAAAAACGCCGTATTCCCAATGGGATGCTTCTGATTGGCGGCCTGTTGTTTCTTTTGATTCGGTTTGGTCTGGGGATGAAGATGGGATATACGGCCGGATGGGACGGGCGGCTGCCGGGATATGGGGCGGCGCTTATGATGGGGATTGGCGAGAGTTGTGGATATTTGATTCGTATCGGGAGTTTACTGATTGTCCTGTTCCCTCTGTATCTGTTTCGCATGATAGGTGCGGGGGACATCAAAATGGCAGCCGTCCTGTTTGGTGCCGCCGGGCTGCGGCAGGGCGGGCGGATTTTCCTGTGCGGGCTGGCAGCTGCCGGAATATGGTCACTTGTATTACTTATCCGGCGTGGGATTGCCAGGCAGCGGCTTACATATCTTGTGTTTTATTTGTACCGGTCCGCGCTTGGGGGAAGCGTCGAGCCGTACTATCTGGAAGCGCGGGATGGAAAAGAGGCATCTTTTTGTCTGGCACCGTGCCTGTTTTTGGGAGTGATTGGGGCGGAGCTGATTCGGTATCTGTAGGGGAAATGGCTTGTGATTAGGGAGGTGGCGGTGCGATGAAGCATATTCTGGCGGTGTATGATGTGGATCCGGTCTATGCGGCGCGGTTTGCAGAGGTAGTTAACCAGAAGGAAAAAATACCGTTTGAGGTGGTGGCGTTCAGCTCGATCGAGCGGCTGCGGGCATTTGCGGCAGAACATCCGGTAAAGCTTCTGTTGTTGGGCGAGCATGTTCCGGCGGAAGAAAAGGAGTCCATCCGGGCGGAAAAGGTTATTCTTTTATCGGATAATGGGGGAAAACCGGTCAGTCCGTCAGTTCCCTGTGTCTACAAATACCAGTCCAGCGATGCGATTGTGCGCGACGTGATGACCTGGTATGGGGAAAGCCCGGGGGAGCTGCCGGAGGTGTCCGGGCGGGGGCTGGCGAAGGTCTTGGGAGTGTATTCGCCGGTTGGACGGTGTTTAAAGACCTCGTTTGCCCTGACAATGGGAAAACTTCTGGCACAGGAGGAGCGGGTGCTGTATCTGAACCTGGAGGAATTTTCCGGTCTGTCGGTTTTGATGAAAGAAGAATATAAGAGTGATTTGTCGGATCTGTTGTATTTTTACAACGGTGGTAGCTATAATTCGCTTCGTTTGAGCAGCGTTGTCCACACGATGGGGGAGCTGGACTATATTCCGCCGGTGCGCTATCCGGAGGATCTGGATCAGGCGGGAGAGGAGGCAATCGCGGGGCTTATACGGCAATTGCCGGGGAGAGTGCGTATGATACGCTGGTAGTGGATATAGGAAGCGGGCGCAGGACGGCGCTTTCGGTAATGAAGCTGTGCCGGGTAATTTATATGCCGATCCGGGAAGATCCGGTGTCTTTGGCAAAGCTTAAGGAGCTGGAGCAGTATTTTTCACAGACAGGAAATGGCATGCTAAGGGAACGTATTAAACGCCTGAAGCTTCCGTATCACGGCAGTTTTGGACGGGGCGATTATATTGACCAGCTTTTATGGGGAGAACTGGGTGATTATGTACGGCAGCTGCTGCGGGGAAGCAGTGTGGGCGGATAATGTTCATTGTGGATTAGAAGGGGCAAAGTCTTTTGACAGGGATAAATTGAGCGGGATTTTGCCAGTCATTCTAAAGAGTAAACGGTTGTGAGAGAAACAACTGGCAGGGGGAAGTATGCAGGAGCAGAAAATGGTTTTGAGGCAGCGTCTGATGGAGCAGATGGAGAGCCGTATGCAGGTGGAGGATGAGGAGCTGCGCGACCTGATCGACATGGCGATTCTGGAAGCGGCAGAAGGGGCGTATCTGCCGTTAAAAGAGCGGCTTTGTTTGAGAAAAGAGCTGTTTGATTCATTCAGACGGCTGGATATTTTGCAGGAGCTGGTCGATGATCCGACGATCACGGAGATCATGGTAAATGGCACGGAGCACATTTTTGTCGAGCGGCAGGGGCGTGTGGAAGAGTTAGAAAAGCACTTTGATTCGGTAGGGCAGCTAGAGGATCTGATTCAGCAGATTGTAAGTCGTGTCAACCGGACGGTCAATCTGGCATCCCCGATTGCGGATGCGAGACTGGAAGATGGTTCTCGTGTCCACGTAGTGCTGGCACCGGTGGCGTTAAATGGGCCGATTTTAACGATCCGGAAGTTCCCGGAACCGATCACGATGGAACGCCTGATTGAGTTAAAAAGTATCAGCCGGGAGGCAGCGGCATTTTTGCAGAAAGCGGTCGAGCGGGGACTCAATATTTTTATCAGCGGCGGAACCGGATCGGGAAAAACGACGATCTTAAACGCCATGTCCGGCTATATTCCCCAGGAGGAACGCGTCATTACGATCGAGGATTCGGCAGAGCTTCAAATCCGCCATGTAACGAATCTTGTCAGCCTGGAAACAAGGGTAGAGAACCGGGATGGTTCGCAGGAGATTTCCATGCGCGATCTGATCCGGGCGAGTCTCCGAATGCGTCCGGACCGCATCATCGTTGGGGAGGTCCGGGGCGGCGAGGCGCTGGAAATGCTGCAGGCGATGAATACGGGACACGATGGCTCGCTCTCAACTGGACATGCAAACAGCGCCAAAGATATGCTCTCAAGACTGGAAACGATGGTTCTGATGGCAGCAGAGCTGCCGCTTGCGGCGGTCCGGAGCCAGATCGGTTCAGCACTCGATCTGATGGTTCATGTCGGGCGGATGCGTGACCGGAGCCGGAAGGTGCTGGAGATCACGGAGGTGATAGGCTATGAAAATGGGGAAATCCGCCTTTCTCCCATCTATCAGTTTCAGGAAAGCGGGGAGACTGCTTCCGGACAGGTGGAAGGAGCACTTGTCCAGGTTGGCAGATTTGAAGGGCAGCGCAGATTCGCGGGAGGAAGTGCTTTCTGATTACCGGGTTTACCACCTGACGGGGCAGGAGTGGATACGTTACCTTCTGGAGGGAACAGCGGTGTGCGCCGTGACGGCATATGTATTCTACCGTTCATTTCTGGCGTTCGTTCTGATGCTTCCGGCGGGGATGCTGCGGCCGTTTTTTAAGAGGCGGGAGCTCTGCCGCCGGAGAAAAGAGGAGCTGCGGCTCCAGTTTAAGGAAGCGATTCAGATCGTGGCTTCGGCGCTGGCTGCAGGCTATTCGGTGGAAAATGCGTTTATTGCGAGCGTGCGCGATCTGGAAGAACAATACGGAAAAGAAGGGATGATTACCCGTGAGTTTTCATATCTGGCAAGCCAGCTTAAAATGAACCGGACCGTGGAGGCGTTGCTTTCTTCCTTTGCGAAGAGGAGCGGTCTGGATGAGGTGGAAAATTTCTCTGTTATTTTTACTGTATCCAAACGGAGCCGGGGCGAGCTGGCAAGCGTGGTTCACCATGTCGTTCACGTGATTTCAGATCGCATTCAGGTGCGGGAGGAAATTCTCACGATGACGGCAGAAAAGCAGTTTGAACAGAGAATTATGAACCTGATGCCGTACCTGATCGTGCTCTACGTGGATTTGTCATCGCCGGGCTTTTTCTCACAGATGTATGAGACAGCGGTGGGGCGGGTGGTGATGACCGGGTGTCTGGTGGTCTATCTGCTGGCATGGAGGGTATCGGGGAAAATTCTTCAGATTGAGGTGTGAAACAGCATGGGAAAAATGGGGAAAAAGCAGGTTTTATGCATTCTTTTGGGGATAATTCTGGCAGTTGCGGGATATCTGGTGGAAAAACGGGATGGGGCGCTGGAAGATGGGAACCGGCTGAACCGCTATGCATACGGAGAAGGAGAACGGCAGCAGGAAGTGTGGGTGCGCGGACTGTGGGAGAAGGAGATTCCGGTGGAGATTTCGCTCGGAGAGCGGGAATATGCGGAAGAGGATGCAAAAAAAGCATTGCTGGAGGCGGGAGGTAAACTGGCGGATTTAATTCGGGGAAACAATCTGTCCCTGCAGGAGGTAAGGGAAGATCTACATCTCGTCGGCTGGCTGGAAGAAGAGGGCATCCGGGTCCGCTGGACACCGGAGGATGCGGAATGGATTCAGACGGATGGGACTGTTTTAAATGAAGAATGCCCGGAGAAGGGGATTCAGACAGAACTGACCGCATCCCTGCAGGCGGGGGTATTCAGCCGGGAGTACCGGTTTCCGGTCACGCTATATCCGCCGCTTCGGACGAAGCAGCAGGAAAAAGAGGCAGGTTTTAAGCGGCTGTTAAAGCAGATGGATGAGGCGCAGAGAACGGAAGGGCAGCTGGTTCTGCCAAAGATGTATGAGGGGAAGAATTTATCTTACCGGGTGCGCGGAGACAGGGAATATCTGCTGTTTCCGGTGCTGGGGATTGCGGCGGCAATTCTGCTTCCTCTTTATGAAAAACAGAAGGAGAGTGAGGCGAAAAAGAAGAAAAAGCGGGAGCTGATGGAAGACTACCCGGAGATTGTGTCAAAGCTGACCGTATTTTCCGGGGCGGGGCTTCCGGTCCGCCGGGCATGGGAACGGATTGTGCTGGAATACGAGGCGGCATGCCGGGCGGGAACACAGACGGAGCGGGCGGCATACCGGGAAATGGCAGCGGCATATCACCGGATGCAGCGCGGTGTCCCGGAACTGCAGGCATATGCGGAATTTGGTGCGGGCTGCCGTCTGAGACCGTACCGGAAGCTTTCCGGGCTTTTGGAGCAGAATGTCAGAAATGGGGCAGAAGGACTTCGAAAGGCGCTGGAGACAGAGATGGAGTCGGCGTTTGAAGAAGAGAAAGTACTGGCAAGACGCCGGGGGGAAGAGGCGTCCACAAAGCTGATGCTTCCATTGTTTCTGATGTTGATGATTATTATGGTGATGGTTTCAGTCCCGGCGTTTCTGGCGTTTGGGATCTGAAAAATGGGGAGAAAGGAGAAAAAGTATATGGATAAAGCGTATCTGGTAAGAGAAGTAAAATCGTTTCTGATGGACGAGGATGGCGTGGGGGTCATTGAATTAGTGCTGATTCTGGTGGTGCTGATCGGTCTGGTCATTGTCTTTAAAAAGCAGATTAATACGCTTCTTACAAATATCTTTAAACAGATCAACAGCAAGTCGAAGGAGGTATATTGATCCGGGCAGAACGGCACGTTGAAGCAGAAATGGACGTTTGCGGGGGGATCACAGTTTTCCTAAGTTTGATTCTGACCTGTATCTGTGCGCTGATGGGCGGGCTGTTTGAGTCCGCCCGGGCAGCCGGAAGCGGCTGGTATATGCAGATGGCGCTCAATTCCTCCCTGGATTCGCTGATGAGCTGTTATCACCGGGAGATTTGGGATAAATACCGGATTTTTGTGCTGGAATGTGCGGATAAAGAGCGCCTGGCGGCGGAGATGGAGCCGCAGATGGAAACATATCTGGCGGCAGCGCCCTTTTATCCGGTCAGCGGCGGCAAGGTACAGATCGAAGCGATGGATGCGATCACCGGGCATAATGGGGATTTCTTTGCGAAGGAAGTTACCGATTATATGAAAGTGGGTGTCTGGACGCTGGAAAGTGAGGAGTCTGAACTGCCTGAGATGGAAAAACGGATGACGGAAGCAAGGGCGGTTCATGGGATTGCGGAAGGATATCAGGAAAATGGCAGAAAAGTGCTGCGTCTGGAAGAGTCGATCGAGGCGATCGGAGCCTGCCTGCAAAAACAGGAGAAACATCTGGAGGAGATGGAGGCAGCGGTTCGCCAGGCGGATGGAAGCTCGTTCTTTCAATCGGCGGAAAGCTTAGAGAAAGAATTAAAGCAGATTCCGGGTCTGGTTGCGGCGTATGAAAAACAGGCGGACCGGCTTGCGAAAGAACTGCAGGGATCGGAGCAGGAGGCGCAGGAAGCCCAGCCGGATCTGGAAGAAGGCTCCTGGGGCATGGTACAGGAGGAGATGCGGGGGTATCGTTCGTATTTGGATGCGGATGGAGCGCGCCGCCAGGAGGTAAAAAAGACAGAAGAGACGGCTCACGGAAATGAAGAGGTGGTTGCAGAAGCAGTCCGGAAAGGAAAGGAGATACAGGATTATATCGATGATTGGGAGCCTGACGATGAGGACGATGAGCTGGACGAGGAAGCGCTGTGGGCGTCGGTTCTGACGATCACAGCGGGTTTTCAGAAGGATGGACGTTTCCGGGTTCCGGCAGTCCGAGACAAGAAAAAAATGAATGTGCTGGAAGCAGTCAGCCGCCTGTCGGGGACGGATCTGCTGAGTCTTTGTGTGCCGGCGGGAACTGTGATTTCAGAAAACTGGATTTCGACCGCGGCATTTCCGTCGGCATTGTATGCAGGCGGAGAGAGCGGAAAGCGGGGGACAGCTGGGGATGTCTGGACGGCGGGGCTTGAACGGGCTCTTTTAGATGCGTATGCGGCGCATTTTTTTACCCGGTTCGGGCAGGAAAAGACGGGAAGTGTCCATTATGAGCAGGAATATCTCTTACAGGGAAATGCGTCGGAGCGGGAAAATTTAAAACGCACCGTCAATGAACTTCTGGCTGTGCGCGAGGCGGTGAATCTGGCAGCTTTATATGCGGATTCTGAAAAACGGTCGGAGGCGGAAGCATTGGCGCTGGCAATCACGGGGCTGGCGGGAATCACACCGATCACGGCGGCGGCATCCTTCTTTATCATGACAGTCTGGGCGTTTGCAGAGTCGGTGGCAGATGTGAAGGTTCTGCTGGCGGGCGGAAAAATTCCTTTTTTCAAACAGCCGGGGGAGTGGCAGATTTCGCTTTCTGCTCTGACGGAAAAGGGCGCGTCCATCTTTCTGGAAACGGGGACGGATCCTTCATTGAAAAACGGGACAGACGACAGAGGGCTGGACTACCAGGACTGGCTGAAACTCTTTTTCCTGATACAGGGAAAGAGCCGTTTCTGTTACCGGATGATGGATATGATTCAGAACCGCATTTCAGAAAAAGAGCCGGGATTTCGGATGGATCAGTGCCAGTATGGGGTAAGTGTGTCCTATGCGGCACAGGGAACGTTGATACCGCTTCGTAGAACGTCCCAGAAGGAATATTAAACACAATTACAGGGGAGTGGAGGACAGTGTCCTTTTTCAGGAGATGATGCAAGTGAATGTGCCTCTCCAAGTACATAAAGAAAGCCAGTAAAAAAGATGATGACAACTAACCTAACAAAACGAATAAATGAAAGTATCTGTGCGGTCGGGATACCCGTCCTTCGGCGGCATAGAGCCCAAGTAACAAAACGACCCTGGAAAAGGGCATTGTCCTCTGCTTCCCTGTGTGCGAGCCTGACGATTGAGGCGGCGCTTAGTCTGACATTGTTTATGTTTACGGTGATTCTCCTGTCAGTTCCGATGGAAATACTGGATACTCAGAGAAAGGTGCAGACGGTGCTGGAAGTGACGGGGCGGGAACTGGGATGGCAGGTGTATCGGACATCCCATACGGTGCATCCGGCAGAAATGGAGGCGGGAAAAGCGGCAGAGGCAGAAGAAAAGGGAACGGGGGGCTGGTCAGAACTTCCGTCCGGGCTTATCCTGCAGGGATATTTAAAGGAGAAGATTCAGACAGCGGGCGGGAACAAAGTGTCCAATATCCAGTGTGGTGCCAGCCGCGTATCGGAAGATGGAGAATGGATTGACCTGCGCGCCTCCTATCAGGTGCGGCTGCCGTTCTCGGTATTTGCGCTTGACCATGTGACGCTTACTTCCCGGAGCCGGAAGCGGGGATGGATTGGGGCGGAAGGCGGGTATTTCTCAGAGAAAAACGCTTCAGAACCGGAGGAAAAATGGGTCTATGTGGGGCGGGACAGTACGCGCTACCATCTCTCGCCTTCGTGCCATTATATATCGAATCAGATCACCGCGGCTGCGTATGCAGATGTAATTTCGGGGGTGCTTAGAAACAGCGGGGGATGCCGTTATAAGGCTTGCAGATACTGTGGAAAGACGGTGTCGGCGGGAGGTATGGTGTATATTCTTCCGTCCGGCGAGGTTTACCATGGAAAGCAGGACTGTTCGTCATTGGCATATTATGTGCAGAAGGTGCGGCGATCAGAGGTGGAATATATGGGTGTGTGTTCATACTGTGGAAGTGGATAGGTGCGGATGGCGGAAAGAATCAAGGAGGGGTGAGAGGGCGGAGTGATGGAAAACAGTGCAGGGATAAGTTTCATGGGATTTACGCGGATGGATTTGGAAAGTGCAGTATGTTTCCTCTGTGCGGTTGTTTTTTCACTTTTTCTGATGGTCTTTTCCTGGCAGGATTTTCATAGAAAACGGATACGCGTAAGCTGGCTATATGGATTTGGAACGGCAGGAATGGCGCTTACGATGATACGGTGTGTGCTGTCGATTATAAAAGATGGATGGGATTGGAAAAAAAGTGTGTTGCAGATAACGGTATGGCTTTTGGGAATGCTGCCGGGGATTTTTTTGTTCTGGATGGAGCGGCAGACGAAAGGTGCGGTCGGACTGGGAGATGGCTGCTTTTTTCTGATCACTGGGTGCTATCTGGGGGGATGGCGGACGCTTGAACTTTTGATGGGAGCTGTATTTGTGAGCAGTCTGGTAGGAGGTGTCTGGATGCTTACGGCACTGCTTGGCGGAAAGGGGAATGGTCTATGGGAGAAAATGCGGAAAAAGAAGTTGCCATTTCTGCCGTGTGTGCTTCCGGTGTGGATTTGGATGCTGATAGCATCTCTTGGATGAAGCGGGAGGTTTCTGCCAGTTATACGGTGGAAGCCTCGTTTGTGATGGCGGTTGCATTCTTTTTTATCGCGGCACTGTTAAATGGAGTGTTTGAGGTGCATGGCAGGATTACGGGGCGTTTTGTCCTGCAGGAGGCGATGGAATGGTGCCTGTATCGGGAGGAAAAAACGTTGCGGGGAGATGGAATGACTGTGGGGGAGATAAGCAGCAGAGCTGGACAGCGCCTGCATGGATTCTTCCGGTGCGGAGATGCAGTTTTGACGATCCGGGAAGATGGGGGAGACTTGGACGGAAGGGTAAAGAGCAGTACAGAGACGGAGATATCCCTGCGCGGACAGGAGCCGGAGCGGGCGATCCGTTTGCTGACAGTGTTGGAAAATGCAGAGTGATGGAGGATACGGGATGGAGATTCGGTACAGCCGGGAAATGAATCATAATTATATGATAATCGAAGCGCCGGAGGAAGAAACGGGATATGCGGTACAGATGCTGTCGGCGAATGCCATCGAAGGGCTTTTGAAGTTCCGGGTCCGCCAGACGGAGGAGGCGAGAGAATATTATTATGAGATAACGTCGAGACAGCCACTTAGACGGGTGTTGGAAAAGCGGACCTTGTCGGGACAAGAACTCCGGTCGATTCTGCTTGGTGTGCTGGCGGTTCTGAAGCGGGTGGAAGAGTACCTGTTAAAAGAGGAACAGCTTTTGCTGGATCCGGAATATCTGTATCTGGAACCCGATCATTTTACTGTGGAATTATGTCTGGTTCCGGGGCATCGGGAAGAGGCGCCGCAGGCGCTCTCAAAACTGCTGGGGTATCTTCTGGAACGTGCGGATCATCAGGATCGGGAGGCTGTTGTATTAGCTTATAATCTGTACCAGATTAGTCTTCGGGAGAATTACGGAACGGCAGATCTGCTGCGCCAGCTTTCGGGGGAAGATCGGATCTTTTCGGCAGAAAAACGAAACGAGGATGAGGGGGATCCTGAGACGGCGGGAGTGTGGGCGGATCGGCAGGAGTGGCTTGAAGCGGAGCAAAATCGGAGGGATACGTTGGAATCTCGATCTGGGAAAATGGCTTCTGACACTCAAACGCCAGCCAGAAAGGATTGGAAATATAGGCAGGAAGCGTTGTATCAGGAGAAAACGATGAAAAAGAACCTGGAGTCGGTAGAGAACTCAGATGAAGTGGGGGAAAAGTCTGAAAGGGCAGGTGGAAAACAAAAGGGACAATGGCAGAACCGGTGGATAAAGGTACTTGGAAGCGCGGTGGCAGCTGGCATTGTGTATTGGTACGTGACGGGAGAAATGGATGTATGGCTGTATGCAATCAGCGGCGGCATCGGGGGAATCGTGTTTTTGAGGGAGACGTTGGCAGCCCGCAGAAAATGGCAGGTATATGGTGGCAGGAAGAAAAATCGAGGTCAGGGAGAGGATAGAGAGGAAAGCACGGAAGTGGATCAGGCGAATGAAGCTGGACGAGGTGGAAAGAGTAGTCGTGTGCGGAATGGTGAGAGGAAAGTGATCCAGAAAAAGAAAGAACGGTCTGGGATAGAAGGGACTCTATCATATCAAGACTGGCAGCAGACAACGCCTGAAAACCGCTGGCAGGTCTATCCGGAGAGTGAAGAAGCTTATCGGCAGGAACTTCGAAGAGAAGAAGAAGCACAGATAGAGCGGGCGAGAGAAGCGGGGACTACGCTTCTGTCTGCCTCAAAGAATGGGGAAGGAACGGTGCGCTTAGAGCCGGTGGAAGCCGGAGGAACAGTGATTCAGATTTCCTATATTCCATTTACACTTGGAAAACATCCGGGGCTGTCGGACGCATGTATTGACCGTCCGACCGTCAGCCGTCTTCATGCGCGGATCGATCAGAAGGAGGGCGTATACATTCTGACAGATCTCAATTCAACCAATGGAACATCGGTCAATGGCTATCCGCTTCAGGCAAATGAAACAGTCAGTTTGGGGAATGGGGATTCCATTTATTTGGCGGATGTCGGATATAAATTTTGGGAACACCGATAAATTGTCTGAAAATATGAAATAATAACCAAAAACACGAAATTGATGTGAATTATTTTGCAAGTACATCAATTTCGCGTTTCTGCAAATTTACATAGAACAAGCCATGGGGATATGCTATAATAAAGGCACTTGACATGGAAGTTTCAAGCCAAGTGACAAAAGAAAATACCGCTTTTCCAGTGAATGGAGAAGCATAGAGAGAAGGAGAGACCGACATGACAGACAAAGAATGTATTTTTTGTAAGATCGCTGGCGGAGAGATTCCATCCTCAACGGTTTATGAAGATGAAGATTTTCGTGTGATTCTGGATTTAGGACCGGCATCGAAGGGACATGCGCTGATTCTGCCGAAGCAGCATTTCAAAGATTTATGTGAGCTGGATCCGGCGATTGCGGCCAAAGCTCTTCCATTAGCTGGAAAGATTGGTGCGGCGATGAAGAAAGCACTGGGCTGCACGGGTTTCAATGTGGTTCAGAACAATGGCATATCCGCAGGACAGACTGTTTTTCATTTCCATGTACACATTATTCCGAGATATGAAAATGGACCGGATATGGTGACATGGGCGCCAGGAAAAGCAACGCCGGAAGAGCTGGCAGAAATTAGCAGCTCCATCCGCGAAGAACTGACGCGATAGGAGTTTGGATATGCACCATGAGAATGAAAAAATGGCGCTTTTTGAAGCGCTTTACAGAGAGTACCTGGTACCGCTGAAGAAATATGCGTATAGAATTGGAGTAGGGTACGATGACATTGAGGATATGGTGCATGAAGCTTTCATTGAATATTACAAGCGCTATTCGTTAGATCTGGATCATAAAGTAAAGTTGGTTTTACTGATCCGCATTTTACGGAGCAAGTGGATCGATAACCGGAGGCAGATGCGGCGCCGCGAGATGCTGCATCTGGAAGATCCGGATGCGGAAGAAGAGATTATGAACCTTCTTTTGGAAGGGGAGATAGGAATTCAGCTTCTGGATCAGGAGGTTATCGATAGGGATATCTATTGGAACGTATGGAAGATTGTCAAATCTATGAAGAAGGACTGGCGGGATGTTTTGATTCTCCGTGTTCTGGAGGGATTGACGGCGGAAGAAGCCTGTGCGGTTTTGAAAATCAAATCAACGGTATGCTGTACACGTCTTTACAGGGCAAAAGCAGAACTGCAGAAGCGCGTGTTGAGGGCAAAGCTGTTTGATATTTAAAAATCACATCGAAGCAGAGCCGTTTCGAATCTGTCCGATGTGATGATAAGCTTACATATTCAGTGTTTTAGTCTTGTACTATACAAACGTAGCAATGCTACTAACTGCGTATGCAACCATGAATCAGCCCCATGATGGTTTTGACAGCATTGTTTAAGTGACTTTCAGACATTTTATCAATGAACTGCTGGCGATTTTTATAGGTCTCTTCGATTGCCTGGCTGAGAGTATCTGCGGTTAAAACTTCTTCTTCCAGAACGGTGCTGAATCCCTGTTTTGCAAAGGAGTTGGCATTTAAGATCTGGTCGCCGCGGCTGGCAGCAGCCGACAGAGGGATCAAAATGTTCGGTTTGCGGAGTGCCAGAATTTCGCAGATGGAATTTGCGCCGCGCGGGAGATGATCAGATCTGCCGCTGCAAAGAGATGGCGGAGTGGTTTATCCACATACTCATACTGAACATATCCTTCGGTGCCGATGAGAGACTCATCCAGATTGCCTTTTCCGCAGATATGTATTACCTGATAGGTTTTCAGAAGCTGCGGAAGAATGCCGCGGACAGCCTGATTGACCGTGACGGAGCCGAGACTTCCGCCGATGATCAGAATTACTGGGCGATCGGCAGAAAGATGGGCGTACTGGAGTCCCGCCAGACGATCCCCGTGCAGAAGCTCTTCACGGATCGGGGAACCGGTCAGAACCGCCTTATCTTCCGGAAGATATTTAAGTGTTTCCGGAAAGTTGCAGCATACCTTAGAAGCGGCTGGAATACAGATTTTATTTGCCAGTCCTGGGGTCATATCGGATTCATGGATGATGACAGGCACTTTATAATGCTTGGCAGCCAGAACGACCGGAACAGCGACAAAACCGCCTTTGGAAAAGACGATATCCGGTTTGTATTTTTTCATAAGCTTGCGAGCCTCAAAGTATCCTTTCAGAACGCGAAGCGGATCTGAAAAATTCTTAAGGTCAAAATAACGGCGCAGTTTTCCCGATGAGATTCCATCGTAAGGGATGCTGGCTGCCTCGATCAGGCGGCGCTCAATGCCGTTATAAGAACCAATATAGTGAATCTCAAAGTCTTCCTCGCGCAGTGCCGGAAGCAGGGCGAGATTCGGTGTAACATGACCTGCAGTACCACCGCCGGTCAGAATGATTTTTTTCATAGTAGTTTCCTCCACACATCAGCCGCTGGTTACGGTGTGAGGGGACAACCATAACCTGAAAACAACTGTTTTTATGCTTTATCATACCCGCAAAGGGTTACATTTAGTATAGTAAACGGAAAAAAAGAAAAGTCAACCTAAAAGTTAGGACGAGGACAGAGAGGAGGGATAAAAAGTGAGCAGAAGCCGGCGCGGAAAAAAAGCTGGAGAAGATGCAGAACACCTGCTGCAGGAAGCGTTTGGAGTCAGCGAAGATCAGCTGTTGAAGGATTTTATCCTTGCACAGACGGAAGTAAAAGACAGCGACATACCTCCAGAACCAGAAGACGGCTTTGAGAGGTTGATGGCAAAGTTAGAAGCGGAGGTGGGAACAAGCCCGGAAAGTGAAAAAGAATCATCCAGCGAGAACATTGTCAAACTGCACGAAGAAGCTCGCAAACCACGCCGGCTGAAAACGATTGTGAAAGTCTCTGTAGCAGCCGCCGCTATCGCAGTGATGGTTGTGGCGATGGGAATTTCGGCTGGGGCGAAGAGGGAGTATCGGTATGTGGTGCGGGAGAAGGACAGTGTACGGAATGAGATTGTCTTAAATAATGTTGAGGCTATTTCTGGGGAGGATGAATTAGATAAAGCATATATAGAGATAGCTCGAAAAACGAAAATTGAAGTAATGAAATTGGCTTATGTACCTAAAAATTTAGAATATGTAAAGGCAGATATAGGAGAAACAAGGGCAGTAATATATTTTAAGTATGGAGAATATAAGGTAAAACTGGTACAACAAACAGGAGATGTTGGAAATTCAATGAGCATTGTTTCAGATAGGAAAAAAGGAAAAAGAATATATAATGAACTTTTAAGAGACTATATTAATATAGACAGAGCCAATGTTGAAAATGGGAAAATAGAATATAGTTCTTATTACAAAAAAGAAGATGCCTATTATCAAATTTCTGGGGTAATGCCACAAAAGGAATTTTGTAGAATGATTAAAAATCTTTATTTAGAGGAGGATTTATGAGAAAAAAATTTTATTCATTAGTTTGTGCTGGATTTATGATGGTAATGGCAGCAATGCAAGTTCAGGCAGCAGATATAAAAAATGTTAATGGCTTTTCTGTTGAAACAGCAGATTATAATACAACAGTAGTATTGGATGAAAATTCTGCAGAAGGAACAGCAGTAGGAATAGAACCGAGGGGAAGCATTATTGATACGGCAACAACTCGTATTAGTAATTTGGGAAAGGGAGATATTGGAATTATTATCGAAACATTAGCTCATGTAGAATGTGATAAGATAAAAAATATTGCAATATTGCAGCGAGAAGAAGATGGTAAATGGGTGGAGGTTTCTAGATATACATATGATGCCAAAAAGGAAGATTTTCCGACAGAGGATTTATCGGGAATGACAAATGAATTTACTGTGAAGAATCAGAAAACAGGTTATAAATATCGAGTGGTAGGAATTCATTATGTCGAGGCAAATGGAAAGGGACAGTCGTTTATGACAAAAACAGGAGGGATTAATATCACTGAATACGGCGACTAATTAAAACGGGGACAGTGTTACTAAATTTATATTTGCAACACGAAATAGTATGAAAAAAGCGATCACATAAATACCCCCACCTGCAACCATCCAGGAATTTCTGATTCAAAATTCCAGATGTTTTCAGGTGGGGTTTTAAAATGGTTTTTCACTATGTCGGCGGGTCAGAAAGAATCTACCAAAGGATACTTATTTCACGTTCGCCTTATACTCCTTCAACGCCTGTGCCAGCTGATCCGGGCAGGAAGTTGGGCGGAAGCCGCACTGGATGCCTTCGATGCGGGAGATTGCCTCGTCAATATCCATGCCATCGATCAGGCGGGCAACGCCCTGTGTGTTGCCGGAGCAGCCGCCGACGAACTGCACATTCTTTACTTTATTATCTTCTACTTCAAAATTAATCTCACGGGAACAGACTCCCTTTGTCTTGTATGTCATGGTAAAACCTCCTCAAAATGGTATGTGTTTTAATCTGCTGTGGCGGGAATCCACCGCAGTAAAATGATTATAGTCTGCCAGTAAAGGTGTTGTCAAGATAACAAAAATCCAGTATACTCATGAAAAGATACGGTGTTATTGTTTGTACAAGGTATACATGGTAACGATGCGGCTGCGCTATTATAAAGTAAATGAACGATTTTCAAATGAAAAATGATGGTGCAGGCACACACTGACTGTAGAGCCGAGTCAGCCAATGGATTTGAGGAAAGAGATGCAGGGGTATAAGCGCAGAAGATCAAATAGTAAGAATTTCTTTTTCTATAAATCTATAAAAGAAAGGCAGAAGAATAAAGAACAGAAAAACAGGAGGGCAAACAGATGTTAGGAATCATCGGAGCGATGGATGAAGAGGTGGCTCAGATCAAGGAGAAAATGACGGATGTTACCGTGACAAGTGTAGCCGGTATGGATTTTTATCAGGGCAAACTGGGCGGAAAGGACGCAGTTGTGGTTCGCTCTGGTATCGGCAAGGTAAATGCAGGTATGTGCAGTCAGATTCTGGCGGATCGGTTCCATATCAGTGCGATTGTGAACACAGGTATCGCCGGTTCCCTGCGTGCAGAGATCAATATTGGCGATATCGTTGTATCGACGGATGCGGTGCAGCATGATATGGATGCGAGCGGATTTGGATACCGGATCGGACAGATTCCGCGTGTAGATACCTTTGCATTTGAGGCGGATGAGAAGCTGCGCGAGCTGGCGATTGAGTGCAACCAGAAGGTCAATCCGGAGATTCAGGCATTTCCGGGACGCGTGGTAAGCGGCGACCAGTTTATCTCGGATAAGGCAAAAAAGGAGTGGCTGATCGAGCAGTTTAGCGCAAGCTGTACCGAGATGGAGGGCGCAGCGATCGCACAGGCGGCATATTTAAACGGAATCCCGTTCCTGATTATCCGTGCCATTTCAGATAAGGCGGATGACAGCGCAGGTATGGACTATGCGGCATTTGAGGCGCAGGCGATCAAGCATTCGGTAAACCTACTGCTTGAAATGGCATCCCGGTATGAGGCATAATGAGTCATAAATATGATTCACAGACGGAATTTTTAACAACCAGAAATTTTGCATGATACGCATTATTAATACCTATAAAAATCGAATTAAGGCAGAATTTGACGAACGATTTTCCCCTTTCTCATCTTCACAAAGACTCTTTCGGCGGATATAATAAAGCCACGATGCAGGCGGGATTTGACAGGCGCAAAAAACAGAATGTGAAAAGCAGAATGCAAAAAGCAGATTGTAAAAAGCAAATTGCAAGAGACAAACTGCGAAGCGCCTAAACCTGACCTGTGGCAAGCCATCCGGAAGTGATCCGGAAGTAGAGAAAGGGGAGCTTTTTTATGCTGGAATTTTTACAAACTGGAAAAGCGCTGTCCGTTCTTGCGGCGATCGGAATGATCGGATTTGTCAGCAAGTTGATTACACGGAGCCTCTACAAAAGATTATTAAAAGAAACTGACAACATGGCGATGACCCGGAACAAGAATCTTCAAAATCTGAAGCAGCGGTTGGAAAATACCTGCCGCCTGGGTCAGAACATCGTGAACACGCAGGCATATCTGGATAAGCAGATTGACGGATTTTCATTTTTACATATTTCGCTGGATGCGTGGAACGGCGTGTCAATGGAAATGGTGCTTTTAGGGCTTCTGACCGGAGCAGCGGAGGCATTTCTGGCATACTGGTATGAGCTGGATGCGAGCTATATTGTGCTGTATGCGTCGGCAGCTGTCATGAGCGGTCTGTTTCTGGCATTTATCGAGAGCTGTTTCCAGATTGACCAGAAACAGCAGCGGCTGGAAACGGCGCTTTTGGAGTATGTGGATAATTCGGTGTTCCTTCGGGCGGCACGTGAGAAGGAGACGCGCGGACAGGAAATGTCCGGAGCTTCAGGAGTATCCGGCGGAATTGCTGGCGTGGACTCGAATGTGCGGGAAATGCCGAAATGGCTGCAGAGTACGCTGCGGGCAGATCGCGGCGTGAGCGGTCGGGATGGTGCTGAAACGGATAACCGGGATCTGGGAGAAACGGAGTTTGAAAAAGGAAAATCGCGGACAGCGATGAGAGTGAATCCGTTCCGTGAGCGGGATGCACGGGCACAGAATCTGATGCGGGCAGTTCGCACTGCACCGCGCGAACCGGAGGAACGGGACAAGCATGAGACAGATGGGCATCTTACGGATCGCCGGATGGTATCAGGAAATGAAACGGAAAACAATACGGGTCCCAGGCAGGAAGCGAAGGAGCGTCCCGGCGACAAGGAAATGGAGTATTTGAAGCAGAGCCTCGACCAGATTGCAGCAAGCCGGGATACGCGGAAAACACGAAATGGCGAGGCAAATGCGGGTGACTGGATGAAAGGTTTGAGCCGCGAGGAGGCGCAGGTTCTGGGGGATATTATGAGGGAGTATTTATCGGGGTTGTAAATGATGATTCCAACTGAAAACTGGTTGCACACGGGTGTCCAGATTGCTATAATAAAGATAAGTTAAGTTTTTGACAAAGTAATCACGCCGCCTGCGGACGGCTGAAATGCAAAGGAGAGGAAACATATGGGAAAAGATGTGATCTTTGATTATTCAAAAGCGGCTGCATTTATTCATGAGGAAGAGATCGCCGGTATCAAGGCGGGCGTGCAGGCGGCAAGAGAGACGCTGGTAGAAAAGACCGGCGCGGGCAATGATTTTCTTGGATGGATCGACCTTCCGGTGGACTATGATAAGGAAGAGTTCGGACGCATCAAAAAAGCGGCGGAGAAGATTCAGAAGGATTCGGATGTCCTGCTGGTAATCGGTATCGGCGGTTCGTATCTGGGCGCAAGAGCGGCGATCGAGTTCCTGTCCCATAGTTTTTACAATAATCTTCCGAAAGAAAAAAGAAAAACACCGGAGATTTACTTCGTTGGCAACAGCATCAGCAGCAAATACATCCATGATCTGATGGATTTGGTCGATGGAAAAGATTTCTCTATCAATATTATTTCCAAGTCCGGTACGACAACGGAGCCGGCGATCGCATTCCGTGTATTTAAGGAGATGCTGATTGAGAAATATGGTAAAGAAGAGGCAAACAAGCGAATCTACGCGACGACAGACCGGGCGCGGGGCGCACTCAAGAATCTGGCAAATGAAGAGGGATACGAGTCCTTCGTGGTTCCGGATGATGTTGGCGGTCGTTTCTCCGTCCTGACGGCAGTCGGTCTGCTTCCGATCGCGGTCAGCGGCGCGGATATAGATGCGTTGATGCAGGGCGCGGCAGACGCGAGAAAGAATGCACTGGAGACTCCGTTTGAGAAGAATTCTGCTCTGTTATATGCGGCGGTCCGCAACATTCTGCTCCGGAAGGGCAAACAGGTCGAGATTGTGGCAAACTATGAGCCGAGCCTGCACTATGTATCGGAGTGGTGGAAACAGCTCTATGGCGAGAGCGAGGGCAAGGATCAGAAAGGTATTTTCCCGGCAGCGGTTGATTTGACGACCGATCTTCATTCGATGGGTCAGTTCATCCAGGACGGCGCGAGAATCATGTTTGAGACAGTTCTGGAAGTGGCTGAATCTTCGGCGGAGGTCATTTTGAAGAAAGAAGATGTTGACACGGACGGTATGAACTATCTGGCTGGCAAGAGCGTGGATTTCGTCAACAAGAGTGCGATGAACGGCACGATTCTGGCACATACCGACGGCAGTGTGCCGAACCTGAAAGTGACGATCCCGGCGATGGATGCGTACAGCTTAGGACAGCTCTTTTATTTCTTCGAATTTGCCTGCGGCGTCAGCGGATACCTTCTGGGTGTCAATCCATTCAACCAGCCGGGCGTAGAGAGCTATAAGAAAAATATGTTTGCACTGCTTGGCAAACCGGGCTATGAGGAAGCGAGAGAGGCGCTGCTTAAGAGACTGTAGGGGGCGGACATATAAAAAAGTATGCGTTCTGCGGCATTCTCTCCGGCATGTTCCATGAAGGAAACTGCAGCCCGGATATAAACATAGAAAACGGAACATAGAATAAAAAACGCTTTTATCAGCAAAAACTGATAGAGGCGTTTTTTTGTGTAATAGGAAATTCCTTGGAATTCCCCATTACACAAAAAGGCACATTCTTTTATGCCGCAGAACCTCGAAAAAACAATTTTCAAAAATTATAGATAATTTTTACATAAATCACCTCCTGCATTTTACAAACCATCTTTAAGATAGAATCTGGACACAGCACAAGTGATTTGACAGAAGAGAAGCGCGGCAAAGGACTCCCGATCACGATTTTGACATAGATGGCTGGTTCCAAGGTAAGACAGATTGGGAGATGGGACACCGCAGCAGGAGGAGAACGAATGAAGGTAAGTATGAGACGTCTGATGGCGCTTGCGATGGCAGGCACGATGACATTGATGGCAGGATGCAGCCAGGCATCCAGCTCGGCGACAGGAAGCAGCGACACACAGAGCGCGTCCGGAGAGAGCGGGGCAGAGAAGGCGGCATCCGGCGATAAAACGGTGATTGAATACTGGCACTGTAACGCAGAAACCCAGGGAGGTCTGGTCGTAGACGATCTGGTAAAGAAATTTAATGAGGAAAATGATCACATCGAGGTAGTAGCGAAATACAACCCGGATATGTACAAAGGTCTGATGCAGAATCTGCAGGCGGAAGCGGCGACCGGAAATACACCGGCGCTTGTTCAGATTGGCTGGGCATTTCTGGATTATTTCTCCAATAACTTTGACTATGTGGCGCCGCAGGATGCGATTGATAAATTCGACAGCGAGGATGCAAATTTCTTAACCGACAATTTCCTTCCAAATGTCTTAGACCTGGCGGTCAACAGCAACGGCGAGCAGGTCGGAATCCCGTACTCCTTAAGCAGCCCGGTTCTCTACATCAATAAAGATCTCTTAAAAGAAGCGGGCCTTTCCGAAGATGGACCGGAGACCTGGCAGGAAGTACAGGAATTTGCCGAGGCAGTCAAAGAGAAGACAGGAAAATATGGTTTCTATATGCAGGAACCGGCAGATTTCTGGGCGCAGCAGGCATTGGTTGAGAGCGCGGGAGCGGATATGTTGACTGCGGATGCATCCGGCAAGAAAAAAGCAAGCTTTGCAACCGAGGACGGCATTGCGGCAATGCAGATGATGCAGGATATGGTAAAAGATGGTTCTGCCCTTCATGTTTCATGGGAAGAGGGCTGCCAGAGCTTTATCGACGGCAACTGCGCGATGCTTTACACCACCATTGCGAGACGCGCTTCCGTACAGAAGGGGGCACAGTTTGACGTAGCAACCGTGAAATCCCCGCTGTGGAACGACAAGGAGCGCAAGGTTCCGGCAGGCGGCTGTTTCTTAGCCATCACCGCGCAGAGCGACGAGCAGATTCAGGCGGCATGGGAGTTTGAAAAGTATCTTTACAGCGTAGAATCAATGGCAGCATGGACCGAGGGAACCGGTTATGTACCGCCGAGAAAAGATGTGGCAGAGGCAGAAAATGGATTGAAAGATTTTCTGGCTGAGAACACAATGATGAATGCAGCGATTGAGCAGATGGACGGCGTTGTATCATGGACCGCATTCCCGGGCGATGCAGGCCTTGAGGCAGAGCAGCTTCTTCTGGATATGAGAGACCAGATTCTGGGCGGTCAGGTATCTGCGAAAGATGGTATGACGAGCACACAGGATGCGATCAACCAGCTGCTGGATGCACAGTAGGGACAGGCAGCCTGACGCTTGGAACAGCTTTCGGGTGGCAGAAAAATCATTACAAAATTTAGGACAGAAATGAGAATGGGGTTGTTGCGGAATAGCAGAACGTGTTTTGGCAGAATGGACTGCGTGCAGATAAGACGCAGGAAGCGGCCGGAGCGCGAAAGAGCTGTTTGGCGGCAGCCCCTTCATAAAATGCAGGCTCAGAGTCTTTCCAACACCTGCTGTTGTGGCTGGGCAGGCGCCGAAAGATTCCGAGCGTACATTAGAATGGAGGAAATAGTTTGAATCGGGAGGACAAAAAACAGGCAGCGCTTGGATATGTTTTTTTGCTGCCGTCGCTCGTCGTGTTTGCGGTATTTATGTTTTATCCGCTTTTTTACACGCTGTATTTGAGTTTTTTTGAGTGGAACATGGTAAAGCCGGTCAAGAAGTTTGTGGGACTGGGGAATTATATTTCCGTTTTGAAGGATCCGAATACATGGAAAATCTTTGGCAATACATTCTGGTACATCGTGATTCTTCTGGTGTTTAACTTTGTGATGCCGTACATTTTATCATTCATTCTTTCGTGCGTCATCAAAAAGGGACAGAGTTTTTACAAGGCGGTCTTTTTCCTGCCGAGTGTGATTTCGCTGGTCGTCGGCTCGATTCTGTATACATGGATTCTGAATCCGATTTCGGGTCCGGTCGCGATTGTGGCAGGCTGGTTTGGGCTGAAACTGCCGTTTTGGTCGAAAACGGAGGGCTGGGTCATCGCGGTACTCTGTATTATCACGACCTGGAAGACGTTTGGCTACAATTTCATCAACATCCTAGCGGGCGTCTCCGGTGTCTCAATGGAGGTCATCGAGGCGGCGCGTCTGGAAAATGTGCCGATGTGGAAGATTTTTAAGGATATCGTCGTGCCGATGAGTTCTGCAACTGGAATCTATGTGTTTATTACGACGATCGTGCAGGGACTCCAGTATGTGTTCACGCCGATCAAGGTCGTCACACAAGGAGGACCGAACTATGCCAGTTCGAACCTGATTTATATGTCGTACCATGAGGCGTTTACACTCTATAAAACAGGAACTTCCTCGGCGGTATCGGTCATGACGATGGCACTCTTTATCATTCTTTTGGTGCTGGAATTCCGGTTTGTAGAAAAGGGGGTTTACTATGAAAACTAAAGACAGACAGATCGGCTGGCATCTGTTTCTGGTGGTGGTCGTTTTCCTCCTTCTGATGCCGATCGTATTTGCAATTTCCAACTCTTTCAAGACGATGCAGGAGGCGTTCAACACGGTTTTTCAGGTGATTCCGCTGCATCCGACGCTGGAAAATTACCGGCATGTATTTGACAAACTGCCGTTTGTGAAAATCACGCTGAATACGTTTCTGATCGCATCGACGGTCACGATTTTTAAGACAATCACGGGACTTCTGGCGGCGTATGCGTTCGTCTATTTCCGGTTTAAGGGAAAAGGATTTTTGTATTTTATTATGTTAAGTACGCTGTTCATCCCGTTTACGGTCACGATGATTCCAAATTATCTTCTGATCTCTAAAATCGGTCTGCGCGATCGTATCTGGGGCGTCGCACTGCCGCAGCTGGCGGATGTGCTGGGAATTTTCCTGCTGCGCCAGGCAATGCGTGGAATCCCGCTGGCACTCATTGAGGCGGCACGGATGGAAAATATCCGGCACATGAAAATCATGCGCGACATTGTGATTCCGCTGGTGCGTCCGTCCATCATTTCCACCGGCATCATTTTCTTTATCAATTCGTGGAATGAATATGTGTGGCCGGTGCTGATCTTAAAATCCAAGGAAAATTATACGCTGTCGCTGGCATTGCAGATGTACATCAGCGCCGAGGGCGGTACGGAATTTACGATCGCGATGGCGGTGTCGGTGCTCACGATGCTGATTCCGCTGGTACTGTATATCATTTTCCAGCGCTATATCATCAATACATTTGCGGCGTCTGGATTGAAGGGATAACGGGAGATTGCGCTGGACATAAGAAAGGGATAGATTAATTCAATGAAAAATATTGTATTTGAAAATGTTAAAAAAGCGTATGGCAAAAATGTGGTCGTGGAGGACCTCTGCATGGAGGTAAAGGAGGGCGAACGCCTGATTTTATTAGGTCCGTCCGGCTGTGGAAAATCGACGACACTTCGCATGATTGCGGGACTGGAAAATGTGACCGCCGGAAACCTGTGGATGCGCGACCAGGTGGTAAATGATGTGCCGTGCGGCGAGCGCGGTGTCTCGATGGTGTTTCAAAACTATGCGCTGTTTCCGCATATGAGCGTCAAGAATAATATCATATATGGTTTAAAAGCGCACAAGATGGATGAGAACGAGATCGATGCGCGCTTAAAAGAAGTCCTCAAAATGCTGGAACTGAAAGGGCTGGAGGATCGGAAGCCGAAGGAGCTTTCCGGCGGACAGCGCCAGAGAGTGGCATTGGCGAGAGCCGTGGTAAAGCGCGCCGACTATTTCCTTCTGGACGAGCCGCTGTCAAACCTGGATGCACAGCTTAGGATGCGTGCGAGAAAAGAACTGGTAAAAATCCATGAAATGTACCACCCGACGTTAGTCTACGTTACGCACGACCAGATCGAGGCGATGACGGTTGGCGATCGGATCGCGCTCATGTACCGGGGCAAGATGGAAATGCTCGATACCCCGTCACACGTGTACAATCGTCCGGCAAGCGTGTTCTGTGCGAAGTTTATCGGTTCGCCGTCCATGAATATCGTGGAGGCGGAATATCATAACGGGGCGCTTGTCATCGGGAAACAGAAGGTAGAACTTCCGGGTATCTGGCAGCGGATCGCCGCGCAGTGCCCGTCGGGACTGCTGTACGCCGGTGTCCGCCCGGAACACGTGATGATGAGCCGCACCCCGCAGGAGCGGTCGATCGAGGGCATGGTCCGTTACGTGGAGGATTACGGAAACCGGTACGGTGTTTATATTCAGGTCGAGGGAGACAAGAACGAGCTGATTGCCATCCGCGAGGGCGAGATTCCACAGCCGGGTGAGAAGGTATACATCCATGTGGAGACGGAAAAGCTGCATCTGTTTGACCGCGGGACGGAGAAATCGCTCGGTTACCCGGAGATGGTGATCCGCGCACAGGAAAAGCTGGCGGTGCCGAAATTGGAAAAGGCGATCGCCCAGTAAGAATAGAGATAATAGAGCGAAAAAAGTGTTTTCAAAACAAGATTATGAACGTATATTTTGAAGAGGAGACATGCAATCATGAGAAAAATTCTTATCAGCACTAATATGTATAAAGGCAGCGAGTTCGGTCAGGTTCTTCCGTATCTCAAACGGTTTCCTGGACAGGTGGGAGTCGAGGTGTTTCCGATGTTTCATGAGGAATGCTTTGAGAAGAACCTGCGGGACGCCATGCCGCTCTTAAAGGAAGTCCCGGTCAGCTTCCATGGTCCATATTATCAGGCAGAGCATTCGGCAGCGGAGGGGACTGTAGAGTATGCGCGCACGATGGAGCTGCTTGAAAAGACGCTTTCGTATGCGAAAGAGCTTTCAAGCAAATATCTCGTTTATCATCACAACAACTGCCGCATCATACCGGGCGAGAAGGAAGACCGCGTCCGTGTTTCCTGTGAAAATTATTACACCGTGAAACAGCTGTGTGAGGAGGCGGGAACCCAGGTGGTCGTGGAGAATGCCGGAGTTCTGGAGCGCGGAAACCGTCTCTTCGATGAGCAGGAATTTATCGATCTGTGCCGCCGGGAACAGTATGCGGTGCTCATCGACATCGGGCACGCCTGGGCGAACGGCTGGTCGCTTAAGCGGGTCGTAAACGCGCTGGCGGACCAGATTGTGGCGTACCATCTCCACAACAACGACGGTGTCCACGACAGCCATCAGAGGATTCATGAGGGAACACTTGATTTTGACTGCTTTTTAAAACTGGCAAAGCAGGCGACGCCGGATGCCGAGTGGGTCATGGAGTATGCGATGGACGTTTCTGGAAATGTGCGGGGGATTGAGGAAGATCTGCAGTTTCTTTTGAAAATGGGAAGTGCTGCACGATGACACAGTGGCAGTGAATTTTGCCGAAAAGCCCCGCCTTGTCAACTCTTAAAAAAGCTGATATACTGGACATAAGATTGTGAGAAAAGATGTCCGGAGAGAACATCCGGACACGGTAAAAATGAAATTTGACAGCGGGAAAGGAACGGCAGGATGTTTCGTCTTTGGGGAAAAATGATGAAGGAAAACCGGATGCTTAGGGATATTGTGATCAGCAACGGTGATTATACAATGTCGAGAACGGCGATGGTGTTTGACGCGATCGACCAGATTTGCTATGCCTTTGATCTGGGGCATCCGGTCTGGCTGGATAAGACGATCGAGGAGTTCAAACGCCACGATAAGGCGCGTTTTACCCAGGACAACTTTATCGAGAGCATCGATTTCGATTATCTGGAGATACAGGTGCTGGAAGAATAAAGGGCAGGCAGCCGTTACAAAAAGACAAAGACCGGGAGGGGCGAGATGGCACAGGCGATAACGGATGTGAAAACATTTCTGGAAGACGCCAGACAGGCAGTGGTGGAGCTGGCGGAGTTTGAAAAACAGGAGGAGACGCTTGCTCAGGAAGAGAAAAAGCGTCTGCGCGTGCTGGAGACGGAGCGGAAAGCGGTGGCGGATGCCGTGAATTCGACCGTGAAAAAGCGCCGGGATGAGATTGAAAAAAGCTATGACGATGAGCTTGGGAAGCTGCAGGATAAGCTGAAACGCACGCGGACACGCCGCGAAAAGGCGAAAAACCAGGGCATCAAGGAGCGGATTAAGGAAGAAACGCAGGAGCTTCACGCGCACAACCGAGAGCTTGCCGTGCGGATGCGGACGCTGTTCCAGTCGGATCGTGTTCCATTTGTCTGCAAAAGCCCACTGTACTATGCGCTGTATTTCCCGAGGGATTCAAAGAATTTCTGACGGTGTTGATTACCTTTGCGATCTGTTTCCTGTTGATCCCGTGCGGCATCTACAAGCTGCTTCCAGAACAGAAGACTTTATACCTGGCGATGATCTACGGCGTGGATGTGGTTGTTTTTGGCGGACTGTATATCCTGATTGGAAACTGGACGAAGGATCGCCATCTGGCGGCGCTGCAGGAAGGACGTTCGATCCGCAGTCTGATCGCGGCGAACAACCGCAAGATCGCGGTGATCACCTCCTCGATCCGCCGGGATCGCAGTGAAGCGCTCTACGATCTGGAAAAATACGACGATGAGATCTCCCAGATGGAGCAGGATCTGGAGGAGACGGCGAAGAAGAAAAAGGACGCATTAAACACCTTCGAAAATGTGACAAAAACCATCCTGACCGATGAGATCACCAGCAACAGCCGTGCAAAGCTCGAACAACTCAAAGAAGGCCATCAGGAGGTCGAGAGCCGCCTGCATTATACCGAGACGGTAATCAAGGAAAAGAGAATCTTTATCACAGATACCTACGAGTGCTACTTAGGCAAGGAATTTCTGAATCCAGAAAAGTTGGACGCGCTGAAACATATTCTGGATAACAGCACAGCCGTTAATTTAAGCGAGGTCATCGCAGAGTACCGCGAACGCGGCGGAAAGTAAACTGTGGAAATTATTTCATAAAAATAAATAATTAGATATAGGAACAACCAGAAAAAAGATGTGACACCGGGCGCTGTAAAGCTGCCTTCTGTCACATCTTTTTTCGTCCGTGTATATATCCTTCAATTTTCGCATAATTTCCTGCCACCCCGCCTATAATAAAGGTAAAACAACCCCTGTCCAACAGGCAGGGAGAAAACAGGACGGTGTGGGAGATGAACAGACGGGGACGCAGCCGGTTCGGTGGCAGTCCGGAGATATATTACTACAATTCAGCCCGCCGGGACGCGGTGGGAGAGCTGGCAGGGCAGTTAAGTGGGCTGATTCAGGAAGAAATGACCCGAAGGCATAAAAAGAAACTGGTTTTCCTCTGCATCGGCACGGATCGCTCGACCGGAGACAGTCTGGGACCGTTGATCGGATATAAACTCAAACAGGAACGGCGGCGCGGTACGCTGGTATTCGGAACACTTGATCGCCCCGTGCACGCGATGAACCTGGAACATTACGTGCAGGTTTTAAAAAATGGGTACCCGGATGCGCTGGTGGTGGCGGTCGATGCCTCGGTTGGCGATGAAAGCCACGTCGGCTATGTCACGCTGGGGCGTGGGGCTTTAAAGCCGGGGCTTGGCGTCTGCAAGGAGCTTCACGCGGTCGGAGATCTCTTTATCACCGGGATCGTGGCGGGCTGCAGCCATTACGATCCGATGATGCTGCAGAGTATCCGCCTGGCACTCGTCATGCAGCTGGCAGACTGCATCAGCGCGGGGATCGGGCTTGTCGAAAATTTTTGCCTGGATGCTGCCTCCGTTTGACAAATTTTGCATGCAATCGGCGTTATGATAGGCGGAAAGAAATTCATCATACTCCTGAAATTACGGAAAATCATGTTACTGTATTTGTGCAGGTATTTTCAGCACTGAAAATGCTGCGCGGTGCAGCAATCAAATCATGGAAGCAAGTACAGACCCGGTTTCAGGAGAATCTATCATAGCGGGGTGAACATATGGGAGAATATTCTGGTTCCCGCGCAGAACTGCCGAAAAATATCCGGCAGATCGGCGAGCGGGATGAGGTGGTCCGGTTGTATGTGGAGGATTATGTAAACACGTATTTGAAACAGGTATATCCATCCGGCGGACCGGGACTCCGGGTCGGGCTGCTGCTCGGAAATTCGGATCCACAGCAGGAGGTTCCGTGCCTCTTTGTGGACGGGGCGCTGGAGATGGAGGAGGTTGTGCCGTCCGGGGAGAAGATTGTCTTTTCGGAGGCGGCATGGAAAAAGGCATACCAGCGGATGGAGGAGACATTTCCGAAAAAGACCGTGCAGGGGTGGTTTATCTGCGGCGCGCCGGGGTGTATGTTAAGTCCCCTGACCTACTGGCGGCTGCACAAGCAGTATTTCGGCGGGAAAAACCAGCTCATGTACATAAACAGCGGTGTGGACGGTGAGGCGGCATACTATGTGATGTCGGAGGACGGGTTTTACCGTTTGAAAGGATATCATATATATTACGAGAAAAACCAGATGATGCAGGACTATATGATTCTGCGGAAGGACGCCCGCCGGGTGGAGACAGGCACCGGCGATCGGGTGATCCGCGATTTCCGTAACCGGATGGAAGAGCGGCAGCAGGAGGCGGCGTCGCGTTACGGGACGATCCGGGCGCTGGGGACGCTGTGCGGCGTGCTTTCGGTCGCGGTGCTTGCCGGCGGCGTGGTGCTTTTCGGCAATTACCAGAAAATGCGCGAGATGGAGAGTGTGCTGGTATCCGTCCTTCCGGATGGTGTGCGGGGCACTGCGGACGGGAAAGAGGCGGTCACGGTGGAACAGCTCCGCGGCAGTGTGACGCCGCTTGAGAGCGGCGAGGCCGGCGCGGGTGTGGATGCAGACGGAACAACAGCGCAAAACGGAGGACAGGCGCATAAATGGACACTTGAGAGCGCGGCGGATGGAGACACAGAGGGCACTGCCATAGCAGGCAGACAGAATGGACAGGCTTCCGGCGGGCAGAGCGAAGAGGACGGAAAAATGGCGGAGACGAAAGCCCCGTACATTTTGCCGGAGCCGGAGGCACAGCGCGACCTGCCGAATCCGGGCGGCAATTCGACGGCGGGACAGGACTATCCGGTCACAAACTTGAAGCCCGGCGGCACGTACACGGTCGGGGACGGGGAGACGCTCTATGGGATCTGTTTTAAGCTTTATGGCAATATCCGTCATCTGGACGATATCCTTGCGGTCAACCATCTGACCGATGAAAACCGCATTATCGCAGGGCAGACGCTGGTGCTGCCGGATGTGTCCGGAGAATAGCAAAAAGATAATGCCAAACCATCTAAAATAGTGTATAATCAAGATGGCAGTCCAGCTACAGGAGATAAAAAAATGAGTGAGATGAACCGATTGAACGGGAACAGAAGAAAAAGCAGCTGAGAGGGCGTGTGATCGACACCGCCACGCAGGACATGTTTCCCCGCCGGGGCATAAGCCACGGGGAAAATGAGGAAGAGGTGGCGGAGAAAGCCGAGCGCCATTCCAGACGGAAACGTCTCCGCAGGGTGCTGACGGCGGTGTTAATCGCGGCGCTTTTGGCGGCTGGTTTTATGTATTATAAAGATAACCATGCCTACACGGACTATACGGTGGCGTGGGAAAAAGAGATTGCGGCGAGTGAGAGCAGCACGACGGAATTTGTCCCGTTTGGGGAAAATGTCCTGAAATACACGAAGGACGGAGCTTCCTATCTGGACAAGTCCGGCAAGGCGGTCTGGTCGATGAGTTATGAGCTGAAATCACCGATCTGCTATGTCAACGGCGATTATGCCGTGATCGGGGACCAGCAGGGCAATGATATTTATATTGTGGACAAGACCGGAAGCCAGGGACAGGCGACGACGCTTTTGCCGATCCTGCGCGTCAGCGTATCGGCATACGGCATCGTGGCGGCGCTGGTGGAGGACAGCAATGCTTCGTATGTGACCTTTTTCAAGAAAGACGGCAGCGAGCTTGACTGGGCGATCAAGACGGTTATGTCGGGAAATGGTTACCTGATGGATGTTTCCTTATCGCCGGATGGTACGCAGGTCATGCTTTCCGACCTGTATCTGCAGGACGGAGCACTCAAAAACCGGATTGTATTTTACAATTTCTCCGAATATGGAAAGAATTATCCAGACCGTCTGGTCGGAGGTTTTGATGAGCTGGGAGACAGCATCTGTCCGCGCGTCCGGTTCCTCGACGAGGATCACGCGTGTGCATTTGCGGATGATCAGGTGGCATTTTTCTCTTTGGAAAATGTAACAAGCCCGGCGCTGGTGCGCCAGGCGGAGATCGACGGGGAAGTCCGCGGCGTGGCATGGTCGAAGGACTATGTGGCGGTCATCTCGGACAACACCGAGGGCGGAAGTGAGAGCCGTTTGAGCATGTTTAAATCCGATGGAACCGCTATGGGTACGGCAGATTTCTCGTATTCGTGGCGTAACATAAATATACAGGGCGATTTCGTCATCCTAAATAACGAAAATTCCTGCCGGGTCTACAGTCTGTCCGGCAAGGAGCGGTTTGCCGGGGAGTTTGATTTCTCTGTGGCGCAGGTAACACGCGGCCGCGCGTTCAATTCACTGATTATCAGCGGCGGCGACCGGATGCGCGAGATCCGCCTCAAATAACACACGTTTAGTTTTTAAAATTAAGATACATAGCAGGAGGTTACTTATGAATCAGATTGACACATTATCCGTAAACGCGATCCGGATTTTATCCGCAGACGCAATCCAGAAGGCAAATTCCGGTCATCCGGGACTTCCGCTGGGATGTGCAGCAGCGGCTTATGAACTGTGGGCACATCATATGAACCATAACCCAGCTAACCCGAAGTGGGAGAACAGAGACCGTTTCATCTTATCCGGCGGTCATGGTTCCATGCTGCTGTACTCTCTGCTGCACCTGTTTGGCTACGGAAATCTTTCCAAAGAAGATCTGATGAACTTCCGCCAGTTAGATTCCAAGACTCCGGGACATCCGGAATATGGTCATACCGTTGGCGTTGAGGCGACGACCGGTCCGCTGGGCGCAGGTATGGGTATGGCAGTCGGCATGGCGATGGCTGAGGCACATCTGGAAAGCGTATTCAACAAAGAAAATTATCCGGTAGTTGACCATTACACCTATGTATTGGGCGGCGACGGATGTATGATGGAAGGCATTTCCTCTGAGGCATTCTCTCTGGCAGGTACCCTGGGACTTTCCAAGCTGATTGTTCTCTATGATTCCAACCGCATCTCCATCGAGGGAAGCACCGACATCGCATTCCGTGAGAATGTACAGGAGCGTATGCAGGCATTTGGTTTCCAGACGATCACGGTAGAAGACGGCAATGATATCGACGCGATCGGCAAGGCGATCGAGGCTGCAAAGGCAGATACCGAGCATCCGTCCTTTATCACCATCAAGACGCAGATCGGCTTCGGCTGCCCGGCAAAACAGGGCAAGGCGAGCGCACACGGCGAGCCGCTGGGCGTGGAGAATGTGGAAGCACTCAGAAAGAACTTAAACTGGCCGAGCGAAGAGCCGTTCTTCGTACCGGAAGAGGTATACAAAAACTACTCCGAGATCGCAGAGCAGAAGGCAGAGGTAGAAGCTGCATGGAACGTGATGTTTGCCGCTTACTGCGAGGAATATCCGGAGATGGAAGCGCTCTGGAACCAGTATCACAATGCAAAGGCGGGCGAGGCGCTGAAAGATGACGCCGGATTCTGGGCAAAACAGGAGAAACCGGAAGCAAGCCGTGCGATCTCCGGACGCCTGATCAACTACATCAAGGATGTTCTGCCGAACCTGTTTGGCGGTTCTGCTGACCTAGCACCGTCCAACAAGACCAACATGAAGGATGCGGGCGACTTCTCCAAGGAGGACAGAGCTGGACGCAACCTGCACTTCGGTGTCCGCGAGCTTGCGATGGCAGCGATCGGAAATGGCATCATGCTGCACGGCGGTCTGCGTGCGTATGTATCGACCTTTTTTGTATTCAGTGATTACTGCAAACCGATGGCAAGACTGTCTGCACTGATGGGCGTGCCGCTGACCTATGTATTTACGCATGACAGTATCGGCGTTGGCGAGGATGGACCGACCCATGAGCCGATCGAGCAGATGGCAGCGCTGCGTGCGATGCCGAACTTCCATGTATTCCGCCCGTGCGATGCGACCGAGACAGAGGCAGCTTGGTACAGTGCTGTTACTTCTGAGCACACACCGACCGCACTGGTGCTGACCAGACAGAATCTGGAGCCGATGGCAGGCAGCAGCCGTGAGGCATTAAAGGGCGGCTACATCATCGACGACTGCGAGGGCACACCGGAGTTAATTCTGATTGCCAGCGGTTCCGAGGTAGCTCTGGCGGTTCATGCAAAAGAGACTCTGGCAGCAGAAGGTCAGAAAGTCCGCGTTGTCTCCATGCCGTGTATGGATCTGTTCGAGGAGCAGAGCGAGGAGTACAAGGAGTCCGTACTTCCGAGAGAAGTACGCCGCCGTGTAGCAGTAGAGGCGCTTGGAGCTTCGGCTGGGACAAGTACACCGGCTTAGACGGCAAGATCATCGCGATGGAAAGTTTCGGCGCCAGCGCACCGGCAGGGCTTCTGTTCAAGAAGTTCGGCTTTACCGTTGAGCATGTGGTAGAGGTGGCTAAGAGCCTGAAATAATGCTGATTTTGGTAAAAAAATAAGATAAAAGACAGGCACCTGTCTGTCGGCAGAAAAGAATGCGGTACCGCTTAAGCAGAAATGCGCCTTTCTCCGGCAGGCAGGTGTATTTTGCTTTCCAAACCTTGCAAAACGGGGATGCATTGCGTATAATAAGAGCCAGCGCAGAAAAAAGATGAGGGCATAGAAGAAAGGCTGCCAGTGCAGCCGTAAGGGAAGGGATCCAGACATGGAAAAAAAATGTATTGGGATAGACGTCGGTGGAACGACGGTTAAGATTGGTCTTTTTGAGACGGACGGAACGCTTGTTTATAAGTGGGAGGTTCCGAGCCGCAAGGAAGAGAATGGGGCGTACATTCTTCCGGATGTAGCCGCTTCGATCAGGAAGAAATTGAACGAGCGGGGAATTCCGATGGATGCCGTGATCGGCGCAGGCATGGGATTTCCGGGACCGGTGCAGCCGGACGGCTATGTGGAGGTCTGCGTCAACTTAGGATGGCGCGATCTGAACCCGCAGAAGATTTTGAGTGAGTTATTAGATGGAATGCCGGTCCGCTCCGGTAATGATGCTAACGTGGCGGCGCTCGGCGAGATGTGGCAGGGCGGCGGCAAGGGCTGCCATGATATCGTGATGGTGACGCTGGGAACCGGTGTCGGCGGCGGCGTGGTACACGATCAGAAGATCGTTGCAGGACGCCACGGACTGGGCGGCGAGATCGGTCATATCCATATCCGCGAGGGCGAGAAAGAAACCTGCAACTGCGGCGGACACGGCTGCCTGGAACAGGTAGCGTCCGCGACCGGTATCGCCAGGGAAGCGAGACGGAAGATGGTGGCAAAGCCGGATGCGTCGGTGATGCGTGCCTACGGTGATGCGATCACCGCAAAAGATGTGCTGGATGCGGCAAAAGCTGGGGATTCACTGGCGCTGGAGGTTATGGACACCGTGTGCTATTATCTCGGATGGGCGCTGGCGACTATTTCGATGACCGTGGATCCGGAGATTTTTGTCATCGGAGGCGGCGTGTCAAAGGCGGGGACTTTTTTAACGGATTGGATTGACCGCTATTACCGTGAATTGACCCCGATCTCTGAGAATAAGGGCGAGGTTCGCCTGGCAACATTGGGAAATGACGCAGGTATCTATGGGGCGGCGAGACTGATCTTAGATTAGGCGCCTTGTTTTGAGTGACAGAGTGCAGGGTAAATGGTCTGGACGTTTGAAGGAAATAGAGATAGAAAAACGTCCAGATATGACGAAAATATGCTGTAGACAAGAGGAGACCCCGGAGCGGTCAAGCATCCGGGGCAATTATGAAAAATCTATGTGCAAAATTACTATAAAACAAATTTAAAAAGTGAAATCTTTTATGCTTTTAGTATAAAAATAAGATATGAATAAAATATGAACACCGTGTAAACAGATTATGAAAATTGGCGATTTTGTACAAAAAAGTTTCATGAATCAGAGGTTTCTCTATCAAAACAGAGGATAGAAAGAAAAATGGCAGAATTTGCAGCGCACGGTGCGAATCAGGAGGAAAAAATGGCAGCAGAAAAAGCAAAGAAAACGATTGTAATTGGACATAAAAACCCGGATACGGATTCGATTTGTTCTGCAATCGGCTATGCGAATTTCAAAACACTTCAGACGGGCGGCGAATATGTACCGTGCCGTGCCGGAGAACTGAACCCGGAGACAACCTTCGTACTGGATTACTTTAAGGTAGCTGTGCCGAAACTGATTAAATCCGTCAAAACGCAGGTCAAGGATATTGAGATCCGCGAGACTCCAGGTGTTTCCAAGAATATTTCCCTGAGAAAAGCATGGAACCTGATGCAGGAGGATGGTCTGGTAACACTTCCGGCTGTTACCGATAAGAATATACTGGAAGGTCTGATCACAGTCGGCGATATTACCCGTTCTTATATGAATGTATACGACAGCAGCATTCTTTCCAAAGCATGCACCCAGTATGCAAATATCATCGAGACCCTGGAGGGCGCGATTTTTGTTGGCGATGAGAAAGAGTACTTTGATAAAGGAAAAGTCCTGATTGCGGCAGCTAATCCGGATATGATGGAATATTATATTGAAGAGAACGACCTGGTTATCCTCGGCAACCGCTATGAGTCACAGCTGTGCGCGATCGAGATGGGTGCAAGCTGTATCATCGTGTGTGAGGGCGCTGGCGTTTCCATGACGATCAAAAAACTGGCACAGGAGCGCGGCTGTACCGTCATCACAACTCCGTATGATACCTACACGGCAGCCCGTCTCATTAACCAGAGTATGCCGATCAGCTATTTCATGAAGACTGAGAAGCTGATCACCTTTGATACAGATGATTTCATCGATGATATTAAGGATGTGATGGCAAGCAAGCGTTTCCGTCATTTCCCGGTACTCGATAAAGAAGGCAAATACAAAGGCCTGATTTCCCGCCGTAACTTACTGGGTGCGCGCGGCAAGAACGTGATTCTGGTCGATCACAATGAGCGCGGCCAGGCGGTAGACGGCATCGAGAATGCCAATATCCTGGAGCTGATTGACCACCATCGTCTGGGTACTGTGGAGACAGTCGGACCGGTCTTCTTCCGTAACCAGCCGCTCGGCTGTACGGCAACAATCATCTTCCAGATGTACCGCGAACAGGGGCTGGAGATCGACAAGACCATCGCAGGTCTGCTCTGCAGTGCGATCATCTCCGATACGCTTCTGTTCCGTTCTCCGACCTGCACACCGATGGATCGGGCAGCAGCGGTTTCTCTGGCTGAGATGGCAGGCATCAAGCTGGATGAGTTCGCAAACCAGATGTTTGAGGCAGGCAGCGAGTTAAAGGGCAAGAGCGATGCAGAGATTCTGTATCTGGATTTCAAGAAATTCTCAGCTGGAAAGACAAACTTCGGCGTCGGTCAGATCAACTCCCTGAATGCAGAGGAGCTTGGAAAGCTGAAGAACCGTATGCTGCCGTTTATGGAGAAGGCGCGTGAGGACGAAGGTCTGGATATGCTCTTCTTCATGCTGACGAATATCCTGACGGAGACGACCGAACTTCTCTGTGTTGGACAGGGGGCGGCACAGGTTGTGGCAGATGCGTTCCACGTAGGTGATGCAAATGAAGAGCTGAAGCAGACGGCAACACTGCCGGGCGTTGTTTCCAGAAAGAAACAGCTGATTCCGGCACTGACAGTGACACTGGAGCAGTAAATCAGGTGACAGTGCGCGGACGGGATTGTTTCATACGGAAAATCCAGTGATAGTTCGTGCAGGGCAGGAAGGTCGGACGGAAAGGAAGGATACCATGACATTTGTATATCCGGCGGTTTTTACGCCTAAGAAAGATGGAAAAGGGTATGATGCATATTTCCCGGATTTGGAGTGCTGCGAGGCGGAAGGTCCGGATCTGGAGGATGCGGTGGAAAATGCGCGGGAGGCAGCGTACAACTGGATCAGCCTGGAGCTGGAGGAAGAGGGCGATCTGCCGGCACAGACGCATATCGATGATATGAGCCTGCCGGAAGGAAGCATGGTGAAACAGATCATGGTCCGGATCAAACTTCTCCCGGACAACGATTAAGAGGATATAGGGATGGCACAGAAGAGAGCGGCTGGAAAGCCAGAAGAGCGTCGCCGGGGAGGAGCAAGGCAGAACCCGGAAGGACAGTTGAAAAAACGGATGGAGATCCGGAACACTCCGGGACCGCGCGCCCAGTGGAAGCCGGGCAATATGATTTATCCGGTTCCGGCGGTGCTGGTCACAGTGGCGGACTGCGAAGGAAACAGCAACATCATCACGATTGCCTGGACGGGCACGATCTGTACGAACCCGCCGATGGCGTACATTTCGGTGCGCCCGGAGCGCTATTCTTACCATATGCTGCGGGAGAGCGGTGAGTTTGTCATCAACCTGGCGACGGAGTCGATGGCGTATGCGACCGATTACTGCGGCGTCCGCTCCGGCAGGAATGTGGATAAATGGAAGGAGACAGGGCTCACACCGGTTCCGGCGCAGACGGTGAAGGCGCCGGTGATCGCCGAAAGCCCGGTCGCGATCGAGTGCCGGGTGACCGAAGTCAAGGAACTGGGGTCACATCATATGTTTCTGGCAGAGGTAACGGGTGTCAGCGTGGACGAGCAGTGGCTCAACGAGCGCGGCAGCCTGGAGCTTGCAAAGGCGGAACCGATTGTGTATTCGCATGGCGGCTATTATGGGCTTTCAGAGCTTCTTGGAACATTTGGATGGAGTGTAAAGAAAAAGAAGAGGTGCCAAAGATGAAAAATAATGTAACCCTGATTGGTATGCCGTCCGCAGGAAAGAGCACGGTCGGAGTGCTTTTAGCAAAGAGACTGGGCTATTCCTTTATAGATGTGGATTTGCTGATTCAGGAACAGGAAGGTAAGCGTCTGCGCGAGATCATCGAAGAACAGGGACTGGATGGATTTCTCGATGTGGAGAATCGCGTCAACGCGGGGGTGGAAGCCGAGCAGGCGGTCATCGCACCGGGGGGCAGCGTGATCTACGGAAAGGAAGCGATGGAACATTTAAAATCCATCGGACTGGTTGTCTATCTGAAAATTACTTATGACGAGCTGGTAAAACGCGTCGGCGATGTCAAGGACCGCGGCGTGGCGCTGAAAGACGGCATGACACTTCTGGATCTCTACCATGAGAGGATCTCGTATTTTGAGAAATACGCAGACATCACGATCGACGAGGAAGGTAAAGAGCTGGGGGCGGTGGTTGATGAGCTGCGCGAAATATTGGAAGAGCGCGGTTATGTGCTGGGAAGTGCGCCGGAGGAAGAGTAACAATTTCACATGAGAATGGGGGCAGCCGGTTCTGTCGGACGGGTTTCATAACGGGTTACAGTGAGAAAAAAATCAGTTGCAAAACAGTTGAAAATCCAATACAATAGAATAGTAACCATTTTTATAGAATGTTAACAGTCGGGGGTGCAAAGATGCGGAATCTTTTTTGCATCCCTTTTTTGAAAGGTGTGCGTATATGACTACAGTGAAATCTCTGTCCAGAGAGATGAAATTCTTTCTTCTGGCACTGATTCCGATCTATTTCATTTCAGTGGGGCTGATTATACAGCCGTTTGACTCCATTGTGACTGGTATCTATGAAATCATAAGGGAACCGGATTTCCTGATCACCGATTATATTGCGGTCGGCGGCATGGGAGCCGCGTTTGTCAATGCCGGGATGATGGCGCTTATCAGCATCTACTTTGTCTATAGTCTTGGGATGGAGATGGACGGGCATACGATCACATCCTGCTGTCTGATGTTTGGATTCTCTTTGTTCGGAAAAAATCTGATGAATATCTGGGCGATTTTTCTGGGTGTATTTCTCTATGCAAAATATCATAAAATGCACTTATCCAACTATATTTATGTCGGCATCTACGGAACGAGCCTGTCTCCGATCATCACACAGCTGATGCACGTGGTGGAGCTGCCGCTCTGGCAGCGCTTCTGTGTGACGATTCTGGTGGGAATCTGTATCGGATTCGTGCTTCCACCGCTCGCGACGCATTCCCACTATGCCCATAAGGGATATTCCCTTTATAATGTGGGATTTGCCTCTGGCATCATTGCGACGGTCCTGGTCTCCACGTTTAAGTCCTTTGGAATTGAGACGGAGGCGCGTCTTATCTGGTCCTCCGGCAATGATGCGATGCTTTTAGGGCTGCTATTTGTCCTGTTTGCAGGCATGTCGGTGGTGGCAGTGCTGTGGCGCGGAAAAGATACGCTTTTAGGGTATGAAAAACTCCTTGCGACAACGGGAATCGGCGGTACCGATTACCTGCTGGAATTGGGCGGTGCGGTGACGCTTCTCAACATGGGACTCAATGGTCTGTTTGCGACCTTCTTTGTGCTGGCAGTCGGTGGAAACCTAAATGGACCGACGATCGGCGGAATCTTTACCATCGTTGGATTCAGTGCGACTGGAAAACATTTGCGGAATATTTTCCCGATCATGGCGGGCGTCTGCATTGCGAGCACCGTCCGGGCGTGGGATATCACGAATCCGTCGGCACTTCTGGCGCTGCTCTTTTCCACGACGCTGGCGCCGATCGCCGGAGAGTTTGGAATTTTATGCGGCGTGTTAGCCGGTTTTCTGCACGCGTCGGTGGCGCTCAATGTCGGGATCGTGTATGGGGGCATGAACCTCTATAACAATGGATTTGCGGGCGGTATCGTCGCAATGTTCCTGGTGCCGGTGATCCAGTCGATCCGCGACCGGAGGGCGCGGGCGAAGGGAGATCTGTCGCTGTAAGATTTCCTCTTTTTAATGGAATCTTAACACGAAAGAGGCATAGAGATATTGTATCATTATAAAAACACCACATTTATGATACCTACTAAACATAGAAAGGAATGATACATATTTCAACTTCATTTGCGCTTCTGGTCGTAGCGATTATTATCCTTGTCTGCATCGCGGGAAGCCGTCTTTCGGGGCGGCTGGGGGTGCCGACGTTGTTTATTTTTATTATGCTGGGAATGCTGTTTGGATCGGACGGTATTTTTAAGATTCCATTCGGCAATTTTGCACTGGCGGAACAGGTCTGCTCGGTGGCACTGATTTTTATCATGTTTTACGGCGGGTTCGGCACGCGCTGGAGTGAGGCGAAGCCGGTCGCGGGGCGGTCGATTTTGTTATCCTCGGTGGGTGTAGTGCTGACGGCGCTTTTGACCGGCCTGTTCTGTCATCTGGTGCTTAAGATGGCACTGATGGAAGGAATGCTTCTCGGCGCAGTTCTTGGATCGACCGATGCGGCATCCGTGTTCTCGATCCTGCGTTCGCGCAAGCTGAACCTCAAATACGGCACGGCATCCATGCTGGAGTTAGAGAGCGGAAGCAACGACCCGTTTGCGTACATGATGACGGTGATTCTGCTGTCTGCGATGACGGGGAGTGTGAGCGGCGGTTCGGCGGTTCTGCTTTTGATCCGCCAGCTCGCATTCGGGCTTTTGACCGGCGCGGCGATCGCGTTTCTGGTGACATGGCTTTTAAAGCGGTATGCCTTTTATGGCGAGGGATTTGACACGATCTTTGTCTTTGCGGCGGCAATCATTTCCTACGCGCTTGCATCCCAGATTGGCGGAAATGGCTACTTAAGTGTGTATTTGACCGGTATTATCCTCGGAAATCAGGAGCTGAAGAACCAGAAAGCGCTGGTTGGCTTCTTTGATGCGTTTACCGGTATGATGCAGATGCTTCTGTTTTTCTTACTGGGACTTCTGGCGTTTCCTTCGCAGATGCCGTCGATCGTGCTTCCGTCGATCGCAATCGCATTGTTTTTAACATTTGTGGCGCGTCCGGCGGCGGTTGGCTTGCTGCTCGCGCCGTCGAAACCGCCGATCGGGCAGTATCTGGTTATTTCCTGGGCGGGTCTGCGCGGTGCGGCATCAATCGTATTTGCGATCATGGCGACGCTCAGTGAGGGATATATGAAATATGATATATTCCACATTGTGTTCTGCGTTGTTTTATTTTCCATCATTTTTCAGGGTTCGCTGCTTCCGAAGGTGGCAGAAAAATGTGACATGATTGACAACTCGACCGATGTCATGCGGACGTTCTCGGACTATACGGGCGATATGCAGATTCAGTTCGTGCAGCTTCCGATCGGGGACAATCATCCGTGGAAAAACCGTAAAATCTGTGAGATCGAGATGCTTCCGGGTATGTTAATCACAGTGATCCGGCGCGGCGCGCAGACGATTGTGCCCAAAGGACAGACTGTAATTCAGGAAGGGGATACCGTCGTCTTGGGTGCAGAGGGCTTTACGGACAGCCAGGGAATCCTTTTAAAAGAGATTTTGATGACACCAGATCACCGCTGGTGTGGTAAGAAGATCGCGGAGGCGCGCTTCTATAAGAATACGATCATTGTGATGATAAAGCGGGGCAGCCAGATCATCATTCCAGACGGCGGTACGCAGATACTGGAAGGCGACCGGGTGGTTGTATACTCGCAGAAACTGCCGCAGGTGGAAGGGCGTGTGAAACACGAAATCGGACCGGCCGTATCGGCTGCTGTTCACAAGTAAGCACGTTTTCTTACGGCACTTTCGGTTCCAAAAGTGCCTATCCGTGAACAGTAACGCGGATTCATAGTAGGAACATGGAAATTTCAGGCAATACTTGCAGTTTGTTGAATTATAAACTATACTTAAACAACAACGGTTTGCCGGAGGAAAAGAGTATGCAGCAGGGAAATACGAAGGAACGGATTGTAGAGGCTTATATCGAGCTGGAGTCGGAAAGACCGGTCGAGAAGATCACGGTCACGGCGCTGGTCGAGCGGAGCCGGATCACAAGAAAAACATTTTATTATTACTTTAAAGATATATATGATTTGATGGAATACCGGATGGAACGCGAGATGAAGCGCGTCATGGAAGAGACGATGAGCCAGCCAGATCCGGAGAAGGCGCTGACACAGCTGTATATGTATATCATGGAAAATCAGAAGCATATCAGGGCATTGTCCGAGTCGGTACAGTTCATGGCGCTGCGCCGTCAGATGGGAGAAAAGGTGTACCAGTATTTTTATAACCATCTGGAGCGGATTGGTATGTTTAAGAACCTGACGATGCCGGAGGCGGCGATGGCGGTGCAGATCATCATTTTCTCGGTTATGGGAGTTGCGTTTGACGCGCCGTTTAAGGATGAGGCGGATGTGAAGGAGCGCGTCGCCACGTTCATGAGCGTGATCCGCAAATGCACCGGGCGTGACCCTATGCAGGTCCGTTAGGAAAGCAGGTTTCCGGCAGTTTTGAGAATTATTGTAACTGTTCAGTAGGTCTGCGCGTGACTGTGAAGGTACTGAACAGTTACGAATTATTATCAATTAGAAAATGGAACAAGGAAACGCAGGAGGAATCAGCGGTATTTGGTTGGTTTTTTCTGCGTTTTTGCTGTCATGTACCCGGAAAAAACGGTCAGCGGCAGGAGAATTCGGGTGCCATGAAAAAAAGATGAACATGGATAGATACATTTTGGCGAATTTGTGTACACACCTGTCCGAACTTGGGAGTGGCAAAGTGTATACGAGATGAGTAAAATATAGACTGAGAAAAATTTTTACCAAGAACAAGCATAGATGGAGGAAATTATGAAAAAAAGAGGAAAGATTCTGGCGCTGGCTGCGATTGTAGTTGTTGGCGCTGTCGTTTTGTCCCGATGCGGTCATAAGAATACGGCGGTGGAATATGAATCCCGTCCAACCGTAAGAGTAGAAAATCCGGTTCGTCAGGACATCAGCTTGTACACGGATCTGACCGGACTGGTAGAGCCGCAGTCCCGCGCGAGCGTCATGCCGAAGATGAGCGGCGAGGTGCTGGAGGTTTACTTCCAGGCGGGTGATACGGTCCAGGCAGGGCAGGCGCTGTGCAAGATCGATTCCGACGCGTTGACAGCGTTAAAGCTACAGGTGGATGCGGCTTCCGTTGCCTTAAAGAATGCGGACAGCAATTTAAGCCGTACCCAGGCGCTCTTTGCTGATGGTTTTGTCTCCCAGGAGGCGATGGAGCAGGCACAAAACAGCGCACAGAATGCGAAGATTTCCTATGAATCTGCGAAGAACCAGTACGATCTGCAGGTGAAATACACGACCGTGACGGCGCCGATCGACGGTGTGATCGAGTCCCGGAGCGTCGAGCCGCATGATCATGTATCTCCGGCAGGCGAGATCTGCACGATCTCCGGTGCCAGCCAGTTACAGGTTAAATTCGGCATCACCGAGAAGATCCACCAGACGATGGAGTTGGGCGACAGCGTGACGCTGGAGAAAAATGGTGCGGATTACACCGGTACTGTAACCGAAATCGGATCTATGGTCAACGAGAGCAGCGGCCTTTATGACGCGCGTGCGATGGTGCCGGATGCAGCAGGTCTTACGAATGGTTCTCGCGTAAAAATGACGGTTATCATGGACCATGTCAGCCAGGTGCTGACCGTTCCGGTCGATGCAGTCAGCTATGACAACGGTGCCCCGTTTGTATATCTCTATGAGGATGGAAAAGCGGAGAAGACCGAGATCGAAGCAGGTATCTATGACGATGAAAATATGGAAGTAAAATCGGGTCTGACGAGTGACAGCCAGGTCATCGTGAGCTGGAGCAACGAGCTGGTGGATCAGGGAGAAGTCCTGTTAGCACAGGATACCGATGGCGCGCAGACAGACGGAAACAATGAGACAGCAGCGGAGACGACAGAGGCAGGTGACAAAGAATGATTCGACTGACAAAACTCGCACTGCGGCGTCCGGTTACCATCATTCTCTGTCTGATTACCATCGCGTACTTCGGCCTTCAGTCCGTCATGGGCATGAAGCTGGAACTGACGCCAGAGATGGAGATGCCGATGTTAATCATCGCTACGGTGTATCCGGGAGCCAGCCCGGAGGACGTAACCGATCTGGTTACCAAGAAAGAAGAAGATGCGATCACATCATTGGACTCGGTCGATAAGGTACAGTCCATTTCCCGTGAAAATGTATCGATCGTCATTGTCCAGTATGAGTACGGTACCAACATGGATACCGCATACATTAACCTGAAAAAGGCGATAGATGGCATTCAGAGCGATCTGCCGGACGATGCCAACGATCCGAATATCATGGAGCTGGATATCAACTCGATGGCGACGGTTACGCTGGCAGTCAGCGGCGACGCTGATCAGAACCTTTATACATATGTAGATGACAAAATTGTTCCTGAGTTTGAGAAATTAAGCTCGGTCGGCGAGGTTTCGATTGCCGGCGGTCAGGATAGCTACACCCGCGTGGAACTGATTCCGGAAAAACTGGCACAGTACCACCTGAATATGAATACGGTTGCACAGTTAGTCGGTGCCGCCGATTTCACGATCCCGGCGGGCGATGTCCGGGTTGGAAAACAGGATCTCGACGTCAGTGTCGGCAACGAATTTAAGAGCACGGAAAGTCTGAAAAATGTCGTACTTCCGCTGGCAAACGGTGAGACGATCCATCTTTCTGATATCGCAAATGTCTATGAGGCGCTGGAGGATGCAAGCTCGATCGGACGTTACAATGGCGAAGATGTTATCTCCCTGGGAATCAAAAAACAGCAGAGTTCCACCGCGATCGAGGTTTCCAACCAGGTAACCAAGAAGGTGCAGGAAATTGAAAAGCAGTATCCGGGTCTTAAAATCACCGTGGTAGATGATGCCAGTGACACGCTGAAACAGTCTTTAAGCAGCGTAATCCAGACCCTGATCCTGGCGATCATCCTGTCCATGATCATTCTGTTCTTATTCTATGGCGATTTGCGTGCGTCGGTCATCGTAGGTACGTCCATTCCGATCTCCGTTGTATTGGCGATCATTTGTATGGCGGCGATGGGATTCTCAATGAATATTATTTCCCTGACGTCGCTCGTTCTCGGTGTAGGTATGATGGTTGATAACTCGATCAACGTCCTCGACGGATGTTTCCGGGCAAAGGAAAAACTGGATTTCTATGATGCGGCGCTGGAAGGTACGCGCACGATGATCGGCTCGATCACCGGCGGTACGCTGACAACCTGTGTTGTATTTATTCCGCTTCTGATGTTAAATGGTATGTCTGGACAGCTCTTTACACAGCTCGGGTACACGATCATTTTCTGTATGACGGCTTCCTTATTCTCAGCAGTCATCATCGTGCCGCTCTGCTATATGTTCTGGCATCCGGTTGAGAAGGATCATGCGCCGGCAGGACGTATAATCAAAGGCATCCAGGGCTGGTATCGCAAGCATATGCCGCATGTCATCAAGCGCTATGCGCTTGTATTCGGAACGACTGCAGTGCTGGTTGTCCTGTCCATCCTCATGGCGTCCAGACTGAACCTGGAGCTGATGTCTTCGATCGATGAAGGTATCGTCACGATGACGATCAAGACGAAACCGGGTTATTCGGTATCGGCGATCCGTGACACTGTGCTCGATCTGGAAAATATGGTAGAGACAGACGAGGATGTGGATCATTACCTGATGACATATGGAAACAGTGGTGTCAGCATGACTTCCGGAAGTGATGTGACGCTGAATGCCTACTTAAAAGATAAGAGAAAACTTTCCACGGACGAGGTTATCGAGAAGTGGAGATATGCGACACAGAACTACGTTGATGCGACCATTACCTTGGAACAGGGCAGCAGCAGTATGAGCAGCAGCATGAGCAGCGGTGATTCAATTGAGGTGGATCTGCAGAGTACCGATTACGACACCCTAAAGAAGGCAGCGGATGATCTGGTAACTGAGCTTCGCAAGCGCGAGGATGTTATGCAGGTACATTCTTCTGTTGAGAATGCGGCGCCGGTTATCAAGGTAAATGTGGATCCGGTTAAGGCAGAGGCAGAGGGACTGACCCCGGCCAGCATCGGTTCGATGGTATACAGTAATTTAAGCGGTGTGAAAGCGGCGACGATCTCCGTCAACGGCAATGATCAGGACGTGAAGGTAGAATTTGCGCCGGATCGCTACGATTCCATCGCGAAACTGCAGGGCATGATGATCACGACGGCGACGGGTAATACGCTTCCGCTGGAGGATCTGGCAGAGATCTACTACCAGGATAGCCCACAGGAGATTTCACGAAAAGAGAAACAGTACCAGGTATCGATCACGATGCAGGCACAGGCAGATTATAAGAAGACGGCTGAAAAAGATGTCAAGAGCTTCGTGCAGAACTGGGAATTCCCGTACGGCGTTGAGATGGCGACCAATAGCCTGGATGAGTCGATGGGCGAGGAGCTTTCCGCGTTGGGAATGGCGCTTGTCACAGCGATCTTTCTGATTTTCATTGTCATGGCGATCCAGTTTGAGTCCCCGAAATTCTCCCTGATGGTTATGGCAACGATCCCGTTCAGTTTGATCGGTTCCTTTGGATTCCTGTTTCTGGCGGACTGCCCGATCAGTATGAACTCCATGCTTGGTTTCCTGATGCTGGTCGGTACGGTTGTAAACAACGGTATTTTATACGTGGATACGGTGAACCAGCTGCGGATGGAGATGCCGTTAGACGAGGCGCTGGTAGAAGCCGGTGCGATCCGTGTACGCCCAATCTGCATGACGACACTGACGACCATCATTGCGATGATCCCGAACTGTCTGGCATTTGGTAAGGCGGGCAAGATGATGCAGGGCTTAGCGCTTGTAAACGTCGGCGGTCTGGTTGCGGCGACGATCCTGACGCTGGTACTGCTTCCGTCCTTCTACCGGGTGGTTTATAACATGGGAAAAGGCAAAGAAGATGAGTATGATAAGCTGGACTGCGACTAAGGAAAAGCAGGTTAAGCAGTGAATCTGTCAGGCGGCGGACCCGGGGCGGGGAAGCTGCCTGTACGGATAGAAAAAGGGGGAGAAGAAGATGCCGTCGGAACGATTTAAGCGATTGCCGGAGGAAAAACAGAAGAAAATCCGGGACGCGTGTATGGCTGAATATACGCGGACAACGATAGAAAAAGCATCGCTCAACCGTATGATAGAAGATGCCGGGATCTCCCGGGGCAGTTTTTATACGTATTTTGACAGTAAATGGGATGTTTTAGGATATCTGTGTGAGAGTTTTATCAATGAATTTTATGAGTGCGGCGTGCGCTGCCTTGAAGAGGCGCAGGGGGACATCTGGGAGATGTTAGGGCAGTTTTTAAACGGTTCGCTTGCCCTGTGCCGCGATGAGAGACGCACCGATTTCATCCGCAACATCATGGAGTGCAGCAGCCGCGAGGCGCTGATCTTTGATATATTCAGCTCCGATCCGGACAGTCCACGCGCCGTGCGTGGACGGAAGCTGGAACGTGCCGCCTATGAGTCGTGCGTGGGAAAATCCTTGCGGAAGATGGGCTGGGAGGAATATATGAGTTTTTTCCGCATGGCGATGATGGCGATCGCGATGGAGATCAAGAGCTTTCACGACGGAGTTCCGGAAAACCGTATCCGGGAACGGTTTGCCCTGACACTCGGCATCCTGAAACGGGGCGCTGGGATAGAATCGGGAGCGGGCGCGCAGAGCGCCGAAAGGAAATGAAGATGAGTAAGATGAAGAAAAACAGGAAAAAACTGTTTGCCATTCTTTTACAGGCGGCGTTAGTCAGCACGGCTATGACGATGCCGGCATATGCGGCTAAAACGCCGGGGATCGGCTCAGATGCGCTGGTTGGCGACGATGCGACCGGTCCGGTGCTGACGGGCGGCAATACCGAGGTGGAGGAGGAAACTTCCCCGTACACCAAAGAACAGCTAGAGGATGGGACGCTGGAATATGGCGAGATCGCATGGCGAATCGAGGGGTACAACAGCACGTACTTAAACCTGCGTTCCCAGCTCTACAGCCAGACGACCAGCCAGTCGGCGGGAACTGCCCTGGCGGCAGAGGCGAGCGCCCTCATGGAAGATGCGATGGACCTGAAGTCCGACGATATGGATGCGGAGACGAGAGAGCTGTTTGAGGGCTACAAGGCGGCAGCGAGAGAGCTGCGCAAACAGGGGGCAAAGCTTACGAACAAGGAGCTTTCCGGCACCTATGCCCGGACCCTGCGTCAGACAAAGAATAAGTTAGTCAAGGCGGTGCAGAACTTGCTCATCCAGTATGAGGAACTGCTCCCGCAGGTGGAAACAGCGAAAAAGAATGTGGAAATGTGCCAGGTAAATGCCGATGCCGCACAGAAGATGCAGGCGCTCGGCCGTGCTTCTGCGCAGGAGGTCCTGACGGCGCAGAAGGCGCTGCAACAGGCCAATTCCAGCGCCCAGCAGGCAGAAAACGGGGCATTGCAGCTCAAACAGAATATTTTAATGCTACTTGGATTTGGCGCGGATGCGCCGGTAACCTTTGCGGATGTGCCGGTTCCGGATGCGTCCCGGATCGCGGCAATGGATCTGGGTACCGATACACAGGCGGCAGTCAGTGCGAATTATGATCTGATGTCGGTACGTGCAAATAAGGCAACGGGTTCTTCCAACCGTACGGTCAAAAAAAGAAACGTTGCTTATACCGAGGATTCGGTGGCGATCACAATCCAGAACCTCTATGCGGCGGTAGTATCCAAGAAGCAGGCGTATGACAGTGCAGCAGCCGGATATCAGGCGGCCGCGCAGAGTTACGAGGCGGCAAAGCGCCAGAACGCACTGGGAATGCTCTCAAGAGCCAATTATTTGGGGCTTGAGTGTTCCTGGCTCAGCAGCGTGGCATCGTATAAGACCGCCGAGCTGGAATATACCAAAGCGGTGGAAAATTATGAGTGGGCAGTTAGAGGCCTGATTGTAAGCAAGTAGTTCGTCAGGAATTTGCCGTATTTAAATGCGAAGCCACGGCAAATTCCGTTACTGGACACGTATGCGTGAACCGTAACGTGAATGGGAACAGAAAGGAAGTAGGAACCGGAAATGAAACATAGAAGAAGGAAAACGGCGCTTCTGAGCGCAGCGGCAGCAGCGGTTCTGGCATTGCAGGGATCATTTGCGGCGCTGGCTGCCAGCCCGCAGTTCGCCTACGATGCGGATACATGGGCGAAGCTTCAGGACAATGTGATGGAATACAGCGAGCTGCCGTATCTGGTACAGGAGTACAACCCGACGTATTTAAACAACCAGACAACCTATCAGGCAGGACGCGATACAAAGAATGCGAAGGAAGTGCAGGATAAGCAGTACAATCAGGCAAATGACCTGTATGACAGCGCGGATAACCTGCGGGATCAGGCAGACCAGATTGAGGATTATCTGGCAGTGCCGGGCATGGCAAGTGCGTATGCCAGCCTGATGTCTGCATCGGTGATGGTCGAGCAGAATGCATTAAAAACGCAGCAGTCGGCCGATGCCTCCTACCGCGACAGCGAGATGGACCGTCTGGACTATATGAACAGCCAGGATGCGGTCGTGGTACAGGTAGAGGCAGCGTTTGCGGCGTATAATCAGGTCAAAAAGACAATTCCGCTGATGGAGAAATCGCTGGAACTGCAGGAACTGACACTGCAGATGACTCAGAAACGCCAGCAGCTCGGTCAGGCGACCCAGATTGATGTGTTAAATGCACAGAAATCGCTGCAGTCGCTTCAATCCACATTGACACAGACGAAAGCGGGGCTTCAGACCCAGCACCAGCAGCTCTGCGTCCAGACCGGCTGGACCTATGACGCGGAACCGGATATCCAGGATCTGCCGCAGGCGGATCTTGGACGGATCGCGGCAATGAACCTGGCGGCGGACACACAGACGGCGCTCCAACAGAACCTGTCCTTACAGTCCAATAAGCGCGGCTATGCCAATATGGCAGAAGGTTCAGCTGATAAGAAAAACATGGACCGCACCATCAAGAACCAGGAGCAGACGATCCGCTCCAGTATGCAGACACTCTACAACGACATCATGCAGAAGCAGACAGCCCTGCAGCTTGCCGATGCGTCTCTGGCAGCAGAGACGCAGGCGATGAATGCGATGCAGAAGAAGCTGGAGCTTGGCATGACGACCCAGATGGAGTACAAGAGCGAGGAAGTCTCCGTACTGGAAAAGCAGATCGATAAGGAGACAGCTAACATGAACCTGCAGCAGGCGATCGAGACGTATGAGTGGGCGCTGAAAGGTTACATGAAGTAGGGACAGAAGTTAAGTTTCTGGCACTTCCTCTGCGCGGGGGTTAACGTGGCGCTGGAGGAGCTGTGTATATCGAAAATGATATAATAAAATATTTATAAAACAAGAGGCAAAAAGCGGCGTTTTCTTTCGAATCGCCGCTTTTTTTGGGGAAAAAATAGGTGCATATTGTATGGATTTAACAAAAAATAGCCACAAACTACAGAATACTACCGATTCGGACTGGAAAATACTGGGTTAATAAAAAAATACTTTTGACAATTAACGCAGCATATGAGAAAATAAAAAAGATACTTTCAGTAAGGAGAGAAAATAAGATATGAACAAATCACAACAAAACAAAATCAAGTGGTATATGCTTTCCTTTATGTGTTTCTCCACCCTCTGGGGATTTGGAAACGTTTTAAATGGTTTCGTATACTTCAATGGAACACAGGTTATCTTCTCCTGGATTCTGATGTTCGCACTGTACTTTGTACCGTACGCACTGATGGTCGGAGAGCTTGGTTCCGCATTTAAGAATTCGGGCGGCGGTGTCAGCTCCTGGATTCATGAGACAACCGGCGCGAAGGCTGCATACTACGCAGGTTGGACCTACTGGGCTTGCCATGTCACCTACATCGCATCGAAGGGATCCGGCGGTCTGAAAGCGCTGAGTTGGATGATTTTCCAGAACGCAGAGAAGTATGCGTCCTTTAACACGAAAGCGGTTCAGTTAGTTACCTTTGCGGTACTGCTGTTCTTCTGCTGGGTTGCAAGCCGCGGCTTAAACCCGTTAAAGAAACTGGCTACCCTGGCGGGAACCAGTATGTTTGTCATGAGTATCCTGTACATTCTGCTGATGTTTGCTGCACCGGTCATCAATCCGAACGGTGGTTACCTGTCGGTGGATTTCAGCTTGAAAAACCTGATTCCGCATTTTGATTGGAAGTATTTCAGCAGCTTGTCCATCCTTGTATTTGCAGTCGGCGGCTGTGAGAAGATCTCCCCATATGTAAACAAGGTAGAGGATCCGTCCAAGGGATTCCCGAAGAGTATGATTTTTGCAGCGATCATGGTAATCGTCTGCGCGATCTTCGGTACAATCGCGATGGGTATGATGTTCGATGTATCCTTGGTTGAGGCTAATTTTGACTCTTACAATGCGAATGGACAGTACTGGGCATTCCAGAAACTGGGTGAGTATTACGGCGTTGGAAACCTGATTATGATCATTTATGCAGCCTGCAACGCGATCGGCCAGTTCTCGACGCTGGTAGTCAGCATCGATGCACCGCTTCGTATGCTGCTTGACAACGAGGATGCGCGTCAGTTCATCCCGACCAAGCTCTTAAAGAAAAACAAATTTGGCGCTTACGTCAATGGTATCTGGATGGTAGTCATCCTGTCCGGTTCCATCATTCTGGCTCAGGTTCTGGTTCCGAATGCGGATACGGTTCTGCGCCAGCTGACACAGCTTAATTCGGTTACCATGCCGATGCGTTATCTGTGGGTATTCTTTGCGTACTTCATGCTTCGCAAACATTCAGATAAGTTTGAGCGCGAGTATCGTTTTGTGAAGAACAACGGAGTGGCACTGGGCTTTGGCGCATGGTGCTTTATCCTGACCGCAGCCTGCTGCTTATTAGGTATGTACAAACAGGGTGATCTGTACACAACCATGCTGAATGTCATCACACCAGTCGTTCTGGTAGCACTGGGACTGATTTTACCGGCGATTAAGAAGAGAGAAGGGAAGTCTGCATGATGAATGCTGCGAAGGAATTATTGACTTTTATTGAGAACAGCCCGAGTATGTTTCATTCGATTGAGACGATCAAGGGAATGCTGGATGAGGCAGGTTTTACCTATCTGCCGGAGAGAACTTGCTGGGACGTGAAGCAGGGCGGAACGTATTACACGATCCGCAACCATTCCAGTATCATTGCGTTCCGCGTCGGAAAGGAACTGGGCGATTACCATTCCAGATGTGCGCCTCCCACAGTGATTCACCGACTTACAAGATCAAGAATGTACCGGAGTTAAATGGTCCGGGCGAGTATCTGCGCCTCGATGTGGAAGCATACGGCGGCATGATCGACAACACCTGGTTTGACCGCCCTCTGACCGTTGCAGGCCGTGTACTGGTAAAAGACGGTCAGGGCGTGAGCGCGAGACTTCTGTACATCGATAAAGACCTGCTCATCATTCCGAACGTAGCGATTCATTTCAACCGTGAGGTGAACAATGGATACAAATACAACCGTCAGGTTGATTTATGCCCGCTGTTCTCTGCCGGTGAGCTGAAAAAAGGCGCGTTTGACGCGATGATTGCGAAAGAGCTTGGTGTGGCAGCGGAGGATATTTTAGGAAAGGATCTCTTCCTTGTAAACCGCCAGCCGGGTACGATCTGGGGGTATGCGGACGAGTTCATTTCCAGTCCGAAACTGGACGACTTACAGTGCGCTTACGTTTCCCTGAAAGCATTCCTGGAGGCGAAGAATGAGCGCGATGTCAGCGTATACTGCTGCTTCGACAATGAGGAGGTTGGTTCCAATACGAAGCAGGGGGCGATGTCCACCTTCTTACAGGATGTCCTGCACCGCATCAACGGCGCACTTGGCAAGACGCCGGAGGACTACTATCAGGCAGTTGCCGGTTCTTTCCTCGTAAGCTGCGACAACGCACACGCCGTTCACCCGAACCACGGGGAGAAGACGGATGCAGTCAACTGCTCCTGGATGAACAAAGGTATCGTCATCAAGGAGAGCGCGAACCAGAAATACACCACGGACGCATTCAGCCGTGCGGTATTTACGAATGTCTGCAATGAGGCAGGTGTTCCGGTTCAGGTGTTTGCAAACCGCAGTGATATTTTAGGCGGTTCCACCCTTGGAAACCTTTCCAACACGCAGGTCAGCGTCCATGCCGTCGATATCGGTCTGCCGCAGCTTGCGATGCATTCCTGCTACGAAACGGCAGGTGTGAAGGACGTTGAGTACGCAATCCGCGCACTGACGAAATTCTACCAGACCACTCTTCAGATTGAAGGGGCAGAGCGGGTTTGCTTTGAGTAAATATAGTTAAAAGAACAGCCGCTTCGCGAAGGATGAAATGAATCGCGGGGCGGCTGTTTTTGATAGAATGAAAATGGTTAGAAAACGGAAAAACGGTAAATCCAGCAGCGCTGAAACGTTTTGTTTTGATGTTTAATTCGCGAAAATTATTTCCGCAGCAGCTCCGGCGCCATCTCCTGAAACAGCTTCGCGAGCGCCATCGCCGCCCGCGAGCGGTATTTTCCAGCGGGCCAGGCGAGCGCCAGATCGAGGAAAATACCATCTTTCCCGATCCGCAGATAGCGGAACTCATCCCGCATGATGCGGCAGGAACGGTAGGTAAACGCGAGTCCGACCCCCTCCCGCGCCATCGCCGCAGCAAAGGAGGCGGAGAGGTAGGTGTCGAGCCCCAGAGGTTCCACACCTGCCTCGCGCAAGGACCGGCGGGCAGTCCGTCCGAGGACGGTGCTGGGCGGGCCCAGAATATATTCAAATGGTGCGGTGTCCTTTAGGTCGATCCACATCTGTTCCGGATCCGATTCGCATGGCTTCGCAAACCTCATGACCGGGTGATCGGCGGTAGTGGCGATCATGATCTCATCCCGCATCAGGGAATCCACACCGTGTTTGATTCGGACCGGCGGCGCGGCGATCAGCGCCAGATCTAAAAGTCCCTCTAAAATCTTATTTTCCAGATCAATGCTGTCCATCTCACAGATCTCCACGTGAACCCGTGGATACAGGGCATGGAATTTTTTCAGAACCGGCGGCAGCAGGTACGTCCCCCGGTAGGTGCTGATGCCGAAGATGACGGTGCCGCCCTTTAAATTTTCAATATCCGAAGCCTCACTGCGCGCCTCCTGGTACTGCTGTAAAATCTGTCTGGCATGGAAAATAAACGCCTCCCCGGCAGAGGTTGGACGGACTCCGCGGGCTGTTCGGACGAAAATCGGCGTTCCCAGATCCTGTTCAAATAGGCGGACTGCCTGACTTAAGCTTGACTGCGCCATAAACAATTTTTCGGCCGCGCGGGAGATGCTCCCCTCGTTAGCGACGGTTACGATATAGTCTAGTTCTTTTAAATCCATGAGAATCCCCCTCGCGAGATATCGGAATTTCCGATATCTGGTATAACAAATCTTGCCTTTCTCCGATAACAAAAATAGTATAAGATAAAAATAAGCAAAAATCAATGGCAGAGACTGAAGCGACGGCTGGAAAATCGAATAGGAATCCGGCGAGGGAACGCTGCTTTGAAAAAGCCTCTGTGGACGATTACAAATAGGAGGAATAAGCAAGATGAAACAGGATTTAATGAAGGGTGTTATCGACATGCACGTTCACACGAATCCAGATCTGCGTCTGCGGGCGTATGATGATTTCGAACTGATGGAGGCGGCGATCCGGGTTGGGGCACGCGCTATCGTCATCAAGACGCATCAGGGAACCACGATGGATCGGGCGTATCTGTGCAACCGCCACAACGAGATTGTACACGGGAAAATGAACAATTTTACGATGTTTGGCAGCATTACCTTAAACAAGGTAGTCGGCGGCATCAATCCGAAGGCAGTCGATGTGGCGCTTCGTCTGGGTGCTAAGGTAGTATGGCTTCCGACCCAGTCGGCCAAAAACCATATGCAGAAGATGAATCAGGATCTGAGCCAGTGTGTGGAAGTAGTGAAAGATGGTAAAATTGTACCGGAGCTGCGTTCAGTGTTGGAGCTGATTCGTGACCACAACGCTGTACTGGGAACCGCACATATTGCACCGGAGGAGATTTTCACTGTTGTGGAAGCTGCCCGGGATATGGGAGTAAAAAACATCGTTGTAACCCATCCGGAATGGTGGATTGTAGGCATGAGCCATGAGGATCAGCTTCGCCTGGTAAAGGATTATGACGTTATCTTAGAGCGCTGCTATGCACAGAACATGGGCGGCGGAAAGTATAAGAGCAATCTGGCAGACAACCTGGAACTCATCAAAGAGGTTGGCTATAAAAATGTCATGGTTGATACCGATGGCGGCCAGACAGAAAACCCGCATTGGGAGCTGGCGCTGGCAGAATATATGCAGTATCTGGTAGATCATGGAATTCCGGAAGAACACGTGTACCATATGACACACACTATTCCGGCAAAACTGTTGGGCATCGAAGAATAGGGGGACGCGTCATATGTTAAGTGCAGTTTTGGTGGCATCCATTGCGGTTGCCGTTATATTGGGATATAAAACGAAAATCAATACGGGATTTTTCTGTATTGCCTTTGCATACTTGATTGGTTGTTTTGGCATGGGATTGAAAACAAAAGAACTGATTGGCTTCTGGCCGGTCAGCACCATGTTCGTCATCTTGTCAGTATCACTGTTTTACAACTTTGCAGCTGTGAATGGAACCCTTGAAAAAATGTCGGCCAGTCTTCTCTATATGTGCCGTAAGTTTCCGGGCATGCTTCCTTTTGCATTATTTTTTGTAGCAGTTGTACTTTCTGTTATGGGTGCTGCATACTTTACCGTTCTGGCATTCCTGGCACCGATTACCATCCTTATCTGTGAGGAAGCAAAGATGGACAAGCTGACCGGTGCGGTGGCGATCAACTGCGGTGCACTGGCAGGCGGAAACTTCCCCACAGCTTCGCTGGGCGTCGTATTCCGCGGTCTGATTGATACTGCCTATGAGTCAGAAGCGGCCATTGAAGCAACCAATTCCTTTGTAGATGAAATGAAAATTTTCGCCTTTGCGATTGTATTTTCCCTGATTCTGATTGCGATTTTCCGTTTTGGCTTCAAGAGCAACCGCGGTATCGGAAAGGGCGTAACCTTTAACCGTCCGGAACCTTTTGATAAAAAGCAGAAAACAACCCTGCATTTAATGATTCTGATGATGGTAATTGTCCTGGTATTCCCACTCTTAAAGATGGCAGTTCCTGGTAATGAACTGATTGGAAAAATTGCTGGAAAGGTTGATGTAGGACTGGTGGCATTCTGCTTTACCATCATCGCACTGCTCTTTGACCTGGCGCCGCAGAAGGAAGTGATTGCACGTGTTCCGTGGAACACCATCCTCATGATTGCCGGAGCCGGTATGCTTATCGCCGTTGCAGTTCAGGCAGGTACCATTGATGCATTATCCGCATGGATTGGTTCTAATGTTCCGACAGCCTGATTCCGCTGGCATTCAGCTTTGTAGGCGCATTTATGAGTTTCTTCAGCTCTACGACAGGTGTTGTAGCACCGGCCCTGTTCCCGCTGATTCCGGGACTTGCGGCAGCAACCGGATTAAATCCGGCAGCGCTCTTTGCTTGCACGATTCTTGGTGCACAGAGCAGTGCGATCAGCCCGTTCTCATCCGGCGGCAGCCTGATTCTTGGTTCCTGCGGAAACGAGGAGGACCGAAATCACTTATTCAACCGTCTTCTCTTTGTAGCAGTACCTATCAGCGTTATCTGCTGTGCGGTATATAATCTGATTGTAGCAGTTGTTCTGTAAGTGAAATTTAATTGAGAAGTTGTTTGTTCGAAAAGCTGTCAGCCTGTTCTGGCAGCTTTCGATGAAATTTTTAATGGATTTTTGCGCGTGACCGTGAAGGTACTGAACAGTTACGAATGGGAAAATCAAGAAGGAGGATAAAGAAATGAGTCATAAAATTACAGTATTTCGCGGCGATGGTATCGGACCGGAGCTGGTTGATAATGTATTAAAAATCTTAAAGGCGGTAGATGCTCCGCTGGAATATGAAATTTTCAATGTTGGTGAGGATGAGTGGAAACGCAATGGTGCCCTGATTCCGGAGGAAGCATATGCTTCCTTTGAGCGCACCAAAGTACTCTTAAAATCCCCGATTACGACTCCGGTTGGAAAGGGCTTCCGCTCTCTGAATGTAACACTCCGCGGACAGTATGACCTGTATGCCAATATCCGCCCGGTTAAGTCCAACGCAGCCGTAAAAACTCCGTTTGAGAATGTGGATATCGTGATTTTCCGCGAAAATACAGAAGGTCTTTATGTTGGTGTAGAGGAGCAGGTAAATCCGGATACGGTTCATGCAATTAAGATTGTTACAAGACAGGCAAGCGAGCGCATTATCCGCGATGCATTCGAGTATGCGAAAAAGAACGGACGCAAGAAAGTAACCTGTATTCATAAGGCAAATATCCTGAAAATGTCCGATGGCATGTTCCTTTCCATTTTCAAAGAGATTGCAAAGGAATATCCGGAGATTGAAGGTGATGATAAAATCATCGACAACACCTGCATGCAGCTTGTCATGAACCCGAACCAGTTTGATGTTATGGTAATGCAGAACCTGTACGGAGATATTCTTTCAGACCTGTGCAGCGGTCTGATCGGTGGACTGGGACTCGTTCCATCCAGCAACATCGGTTCTGACTATGCGATGTTCGAGGCCGTACACGGCAGCGCACCGGATATTGCCGGCAAGCACCTGGCAAATCCGACCGCATTCCTGTGGTCTGCCTGCATGATGCTAGAGTACTTAGGTGAAAATGAGACCGCCGGACGCATCCGCAAGGCTGTGGATGAAGTGCTGGCAGAAGGCAAACACCTGACAAGAGATCTGCATGGAACTGCAACGACAGAAGAATATGTAGAAGCAGTCATTTCAAGACTGTAAAACTTCATACATTCATGGCAAAAGCCCCGGAGTTTGTGATTCCGGGGCTTTAATACAATATATTGTGCTAAATACTAAGCTTTTGCAATCTCCTGAAGGATCGCAATGATTACTTCTTCCATCCGATAGAAAGATTCCACATCTGCTTTTTCATGCGGTGTATGAACATCATAAAGATTTGCACCACAGGAAATCATATCGATATGCTCTCCCAGTTTTTCTGCCAGATATCCACATTCAATTCCGGCATGAATTCCTGTGAAAACAGCATCTTTTCCAGAATACTCACGGTATGTCTTCGCACAAATATCACGAAGTTTAGATTCTTTACGATATTCCCACTGCGGATAATCACCATGGAAGGTGCAGCTCATTCCCAGAGCCTTCGATAATATCTGCATTTTTTCTTTTAACTGTGCTTTTTCTAATTTCACAGAACTTCTTCCGGAACACAGGAACTCAAGCGCTCCATCCTGAATCGTCATACTGCCTATATTAGAAGATGTCTGTACCATTTCTACATTTTCTCTGGTTCGGTTGATAACGCCGCACGGAAGAAACGTAATTGCCTCGATAATCAAATTCACCGTTTCCTCTGTAAACACAGTTACCTCTTTTTTCTGCTCTTCCCTCTCCAGGCGGAATGACAGGTTTTCTGTTTCAGAAAACTGTGCTGTGAGCATTTCTTCCAGTTTAGAAAGCACTTTTAATAATGCCTCCTCGTCCTGGTTTGATGTGTGCATAACAATCGTTCCCTTAGATGCAATCGCATTTGCTTTTCCAGGCGCATCCAGCGAAGAAATACGTGCAAATGGAGCAATATGATAAAGAATTCTTCCCACAAGCTGAATTGCATTCGCTTTTCCAAGAGCTATATCCAGGCCAGAATGTCCTCCGCTTAATCCACATAAAGTTAATGTATATGTAATATCTTCCGTTGAGCCCGTATATTTCAGCGGAAGGGAAAGATCGGTTCTGACTCCTCCTGCACAGCTCGTAAAGAAAACACCTTCTTCTTCTGCATCCAGGTTAATCAGATAACTCCCCTTGACATCTGTAAGTTCCAGATGCTTAACTCCCTCTAGGCCTACTTCTTCACCGGAAGTAATTAAAATTTCCAGAGCTGGAAGCGGCAGATCATTTCGATCCAGCAGATCCATTGCATAAGCAACTGCCAGTCCGTTATCCGCACCAAGAGAGGTTCCATCCGCTGATTTCAAATAACCATCTTCTTCTGCAACATGGATACCATCTTCATACTTATGAGTGCTATCTGCGCTCTTTTCATAGACAATGTCCATATGACCCTGCACAATAACAGTTGGTCCGTTATACCCAGGAATCGTTGACGGTTTCCGAATCAGCACATTATGATGGGCATCCCGTTCTGCCTGCAGGCCTCTGGCTTTTGCAAAATCAAGCAGATACTGGCTGATAGCCTCCTCGTCACCGGTTTGTCTCGGAATAAGGCAGATATCTTTAAAATATTGAAGCAGCTTTTCATTTTTAGATTGTCTTTCCATAAATATAATCTCCCCATACATACAATTTGACACGAAAGTTTAGGATAAATGTTTTTGAGATAATAGGGCGCTGACAATTCTGACAGCGCCCTTTCCTAATTAGATGTATTATTTAGGTATATTTACTACCATTGTAATGATTAATATCCTTCAACGCCAAGTGCTTTACAGAATTTTCTTGCTTCCGGATCTACGTAGATTCCGTTTTCTTCCAGTTTATAGCCATCCAGAAGAATCGTCGGTTTGGAAACAATACCATCTGTATGAGAAGCAGCATCCCAGCAAGCTCCCATTAAGCTGGCTCCCTGACTTCCGATACCCATTTCGATACATCCAAAGAGTCTCTCATCCTCAACAATACGTCCGGTAGGTTTGGTTACGCCCGGGTTAAAGCCGATGGAATAATGAGCCAGACGGAACATATTCGGGTCATTAAATTTACTCAGCCATTTTTCGAAGATAGCAGCATCTTTTCCGCCTTCAATTTTTGTTACAACACCTTTTTCCAGGGTCAACTCTACATTGCTGTTAAGAAGGCCTAATGTATCCGGTGGGAACAGAGCAGCATCAAAGATTAATTTACCATTGATAGTCTCCTCTACCGGACACCAGCTTACCTGACCACCTAACATAACCGGATAGCCCTTCTTGGTTGCTCTCTGTCCAGAATGTTTAACGCCACGTCCCTGATTGTAGCCAACTAAATTTGTTCCGTTCTTATCCGTAACAATTACTTCATTTGAGCGATGAACTTTATCTGTCAGATACTCACCAAATTCAATCAGGACATCATAGTTAACACGGCCAACCGTATTTACCAGCATGATAACATCCATACCATTTAAGCAAGTAAATCTTGCACCATTTTCCAATGCTTTTTTAAAGCAAGGAGTATGCATAGAGCAATAGTATGCTAACTCAATCCATACATCTGCATGCTCTACTGCATCTGCAACCGGGCGAATCGGTTCTTCAAACGCTTTTCCGGAAGTCGGATAGTGAATAATAACCGGATTTGCACCAACTGAATAGGCTGCACCCGCAACCGCCTCAACTACACGGAAATCTGCGGATGTATCAGCGGTGATAACTACATTTTCACCCTCTTTTACAAGCATGAAATCACGTACCAGTTTTAAAGCAGCATTTGTTACTTCAAATGATAAGTAAGTGTTTGACATTTCTACGCCAATTGGATATTCCATAATAAGTTCCTCCTATAATATATATTTTTATTTATTAAGTTTCTTTCCAAGGTTCATCGTAGAGCTGAAGAAGCTGTACAGTGCAGCACCGGTAATGAATCCGGCACCCAGAATATACAGTTTGCTCTGTCCGAGATCACCATATTTCTTGATTATAATGTAACGAATCAGAAGACCAACGAGTACTGTAATACCAGCCATCGGAGAAGCAATCAGAAGACCGGTTGCAAATAACACACCTAACTGACGGCTCGAACCGCCAATTGCCTGAAGAAGTGCTCCCGGGATAGCCCAGATAACCAGGTTCTTTGCTACTGCCATATTAGTTCCCGCATCAATGGTTGCCAGATATACGGCATCAACCGGTGCGAGCATTCCTTTTTCAAAATATGCTTTGTAAGTAAAGAGAACAACTAGAATTGCAATTACAGCACTGACCATTTTTGCAATATACTGCTGTTTTCTTCCTTCCATCTCAAACGGAACATCTTCACCGTTGCCTCTGACAATATAACCAGATTTCAGGTCATATGCCATATCAGCAAAGGCCGGTCCGGTTGCAGAAGTAAAGCCAACCAGGATTGCCAGCTGTGCCGGCGGGAATCCAAACAGCATTCCAAGAATCAGGAAAATAAAAGCTGTTGCAAATGCCGGGAACCATCCGGAGTGCATGGCGGAGATACCAACAATTAACTCGGAAATGATTGCAGAAAGGGCTGCAAAGATAATCCACCATACGAACATTCCGGCACTCATATCTGCTGAGAATCCACACATAACTGCCATAACAATGGATACCAGAATATATGCGCCAAAACCTCCTGCAAGGGACAACTTCATGCTCTTTAAGCTTCTGGTAAATTCTTTCTTTTCTACCTTTCCGGTTGCGGCTTCAGCTGCTGCCGCTTCTTTTTCTTTCTTGCTCTTCTTCTGAAGAATCAGAACCATCTGGATAAGAGCGACGAATCCTGCACCAATCATGAAACCATGAGGAATATAATAATCGCCAAGTTTGATGTTGAAGAATTTCGGAGTGTATTCGGAAATCAGAAGACCCACACCAAATGCACCAAGAGCCCACATATTTCCGATCCAGCCTACGCCCAGGATATCGGTCGGAATACCAAAAAACTTTCCGACGATTCCGCCAACCATACCAATCATAAGGATAACGGAGTTCTTTCCTTTTTCAGCAACTGCCAGCATAGCTTCAGCTGCTGCGATACCCGGTGCCCATGCTTCCTTTGCCGGGAACATCTCTGTATCAAACACTCTATAAAGAATGGTTGCATCGATGATAACCGCCAATGAAGCACCTATCAGCATCGGAATAACCAGATCCTGTCTTCCTAACAGATAAGGAATACCGATGGATAAGAAGATACCGTTTGAAGCTGCGAACGTTGCACCTGACATAGCTGTCTGGACAAGGTTCTGGGTATTAATATCTTTATATTTCTGGAATATCTTCAACGGAATTCTGGCAATAATAATTGCGAACAGAGCACCGATGATAGATGTATTTGTACTGATTCCCAATCTGGCGATTAACTCAAGACCAATGATAGAACCAATCACAGAAACTAAAATATTTAACAACATAATAGCTGGATCCCATGCAGATGGGTGTTTTTTATTCATAAATTTCCTCCTTTCTTTTGTCATGCAATGAATGAATTCAGATTAGTATACTTTTTTGAAATTCACGAAAAATATTTTTCTTTGTCTTGATCTTAGCATATAAATCAAATAAAATGAAATTATGTTATTTTATAAAGTGATAAATCTGTATTATACAGACTGTAGTCTGAATTTTGGTCTACAAATTCAAGAATGCCCAGGCATTCTTGCTGCCAGATGTGCGTTATTTCATATCCGATATAGCCCACCACCCACTAAACCGCCTTATACAGATATTCACGCAGAAAGGAGAGAGTATATCTGTGTTAAATTATAAGCTCAGTACCTTTTTAGGGCTTTGTGAAACAAAAAATTATACTAAAACCGCTGAAAAGCTTCATATGACGCAGCCAGCCGTAACACAGCACATCAAATATCTGGAACAGTATTACGGAACAAAACTATTTTATTATGATGAGAAAAAAAGACTTCACCTGACAGATCAGGGACGGCTTCTCCGCGCATACGCCCAATCTGTACAAGCTGATTCGGAAATCATAAAAAACCGGCTTTCTGTTCCCATCAACGAACCTGACATTTTTAAACTAGGCTCCCTGACCGGATTTGGAGAAACATTTGCTGCAAAAGTGATGGGAAGATATCTGGACAAATATCCTGAAAAAAAGGTCAGCATCTATATGGGTGAATCGGATGATTTGCTAGTTCAATTAGCAAATGGAAGAATCCAGCTTGTATTGTGGACACCTACTGCCCGCCTGAGGAATATGAATGCCACGAATTATTTGAGTCTGAAACCATCTGCATCTGTGCTCCCACTCATCCGCTTGCCGGAAAAACCGTAGATTTTAAAGAGCTAAATCCCTATCGGTTGATTTTCAGGGAAGAAGGTTCAAAATCTTATCTCAATCTGCGTTCTATCCTTCACGCTTACAACCAGGATGTACATAATTTTGCTTCTTTTGTGGAAACCGGAACCATCAATAGCATTCACAACCTTGTCATTGAAAATGTAGGTCTTTCATTTGTATACAAGTTTGTCGTGCAGAAAAACCTGGATCGCGGTGTAATGAGCCAGATTTTTATTAACGATTTTAAGTGTAAGACGTTCATTAACTATGCGTGGATGAAGAACAGCTTTTTCGCTGAAAAGAACAGGGAATTCCTGGATATATGCAAACATTATCTTTCCGGTCTGGGAGATCTGAATTTATAAAAAAAGCCGTTTTGCAATCACAAGAATTGCAAAACGGCGCTCTTGTTAGGGCAAGGCCCTGTTCTCCATTGAGGAGTTTTTCGCTGATCCGAAAAACGAAACTTTGGAGAACAAATAAACCACCTGCTCTGCGCAACATCATAAACTTAAGATTAGATATTACACATTTATATTATCCTGCTAAAAACTCATTTCAAAAGAGCAGATTAAAACGAAGAGAAATCTTCACAGAGCTCCTTCTGTATACTTTAACAACTTAAAAATGCCCATAATCGCCCTTTAAACGGAGAATGAGCATTTTAAAAGCTACTCTTTTGATTGTTTTTATATTTATTTGAGATGTTTTTTCTACGCTCTTTTCCAGGTAGTTCCCTTATGGGAAGTACATAGCGCTCCATTTCTTCCTGTAGTTCTCCAAGTTTTTTAATCCGCTTCTTTTCCTCCGGTTCCAAAAGGATTTTTAGCATAGTCTCTTTGAAAAGACCGATGGCTACATTTTCATTGGTATGCATGGGATATTTATTCCTGTTTTCCCGTCCTGCTGCTGCGGCCTCTTCGTCCGCACTGTTCTGAATGTCCTGAACCATGTTATATACTAAAACCTGCGCCCCAAAATCCTGGTGCACATATACTGTGGCTTTCCCTGTTACACTTTCAAATTTCATTTTGTTTTTTAGAGTATTGTATTTCTTCTCAATTTCCCATCTTTGGTAATATAAATCCGCTAATTCTTCTGCGGTAATTGTATCCGGAAGATCTGTCATCAGCGCAAGTTCATTCCCGGAGGGAAGAGTCGATTTTGATATTCTTACCAGCGTGCTCCATTTCTTTTGCATCTGTTCATATTGTTCCGGATGTTTTTTTCGTATTTTTTGTAGGCGTGCAGATGAATGTTTTAAAATGACTTTTTCATCTGCCGACTGCATCCGTTTACGTTCTGCCATATAATCGTTGGATGAAAGACGGATCAGATAATGAATCCCTTCCGTTTCCAGAAAGTCAATAAACTCTAAGGAAGGATAACCACGGTCAAAAACTGCGACAACCGGCTTCCTGATTCCAATTTTTTTTAATTGTTTTAAGTTTCTTTTTGCCAGTTCGTTTTCACTGATGCAAATATGTTCAATTTCAATATCCAGGTAAAAATGATTCAAAACATCATACATTCTGCTTACCAGTGCCCGTACCTGCCCTTTCCCGGAATGCTGGTTGCCGCTGTTTCCAAATGTTTCCCTGTTATCCTTTGAGTTTGGAACTTCCGCCTTGCTCCCGTCAATCGCGATTAACAAATATCCTTTCCACAGTCTGGGTTCTTCAGAACGATAAAAATCCATAAGATATTTACGGTTCAGATAGGGGAAAATTTCCGGATTTAGACGTTTTCTCTGTTGTAGATATCCCTGGACAGATAACTGCATAGACAAGTCTCCTTTTTCTTTGAAATAGTTTCTAAGTTCAAATGTCGTGGTAAGCCCCTTTTTTTGAAAGACAGCATAGCGACATGTCTTTTAGGGGCATTTTTCGCTTTCTCGAAAAAGCATGGTTTCCATTCTGTCTCGCATATTTTGCAATTTCCGGATCAGATAATAATGTAGAAAACTTTTGAAATCTTGTTTTATAAGATTTAATCATATACACCCCTGCCTATATTTTAACACAATGAAAGGAACCTGCGAACAGATTCCTTTCCATTTTTTCCTTAAGTTTATGATGTTGTGCTCTGCGGGTGGTTGGAATTGAAATTCCGCCGAAGATGAGTGTGTCAGACTTTGTAGGGTATTTAAAAGGAAAAAGTACACTTATGATATTTGAAAGACATGCGAATTTCAAATATAAATATGGAGATCGACATTTTTGGTGCAGAGGATATTATGTGGATACCGTAGAAAAAATGCGAAAAAGATTGAAGAGTATATTCGAAATCAGCTAAAAGAAGATTTGGAGTATGATCAGATGTCTATGAAAGAGTATATTGACCCGTTCACAGCTTTGCTGTGAACGGGTCAAT